>JBERSB010000159.1:0-10759 GCA_041236755.1 Luminiphilus sp.
GCAGGCGCGACGGACCCAGTCGCGTTCCAGCGCGAGGTGCAGCCGTGGCGCGTGCAGACGATGGCGCAGCGGCACCTCGGCACGATGCGCGCGCCGTCGATCCTGCCGTGGCTGCTGAAGAAGCTGCAGGCCAAGGGCATCCGCGCGAGCGAGCCCAACGAGGATCAGCGTCACGCGATCGCCGTGCTCAAGGTGCTCGCGGGGCATCCGAGCCTCGAGGCGAAGCTCGAGCTGATGCGCGCGTGCGGCTCGATGCCCAACGAGCTCCGCGTGCACGCGGTCAACGCCATGGCCAAGGACGCCGAGCTCGACCTCGCGCCGACGCTGCTCGACCTGCTGCGCGACCGCGAGCCGAACGTGCGGATCGCGGCGTGCAACGCGCTCGGCGCGGCGATGCGGCCGCACGTCGACGAAACCGACGGCAAGGAGCCCACGGGCGAGCTGCTCAAGCAGCGCGACCTCGTGATCGACAAGGTCGGCGCGCTGCTCAAGCGCGACAAGGTCTGGCAGGTGCGGAGCGCTGCGGCGTTCGCGCTGGCCGAGATGCGCTGCAAGGCGGTCATCCCGGCGCTGATCGCCGGGCTCGACGCCGAGCTCAAGCGCAAGAAGGACCCGTGGGCGATGGACGTGCGGCTGCACAAGCTGCTCGAGGGGCTGACGGGCCAGAGCGTCGCGCGCGGCGGCATCGCGCCGTGGAAGGCGTTCTGGAAGCAGGAGGGCGCGAGCTTCCAGGTCCGGCCCAAGCCCGCGCCCGGCGAGGAGCCGGCGCAGGACACCCGCTACGACAAGTTCTTCGACCTGACGATCGAGTCCGACCGCGTGCTGTTCGTGCTCGACTTCTCGGGCTCGATGGCCGAGCCGGCGGAGCTGCGCGGCGAGGGCACGCGCGCCGGCGGCGCGGCCGCCAACCGCACCACCAAGGCCGCGCTGGTCGTCGAGGAGCTCAAGAAGCTGGTGATGTCGCTGCCCGACGGCGCGCTCTGCAACTTCGTCGTGTTCAGCGAAGACGTGCGCATCTGGCGTGCCGAGGGCAGCAGGCCGGCGCTGGTCGAGCTCGACGACGACGCGCGCGACGAGCTCATGGGCAGCTTCCTGGACGGGCTGCGGCCGCAGGGGCCCACCAACCTCTACGACGCGCTCGAGGCGGCGCTCGGCTTCGGCGGCCGCGGCCTCTACGACAAGTACTACGCGGCGGGCTTCGACACGCTCTACGTGATCACCGACGGCGCGCCGACCGCGGGCCCGGTCACCGACAAGGAGCAGATCCGCGCGCGCGTCCGCGAGGCCAACCAGCTGCGCAAGATCGCGATCCACTGCATCACGTTCGGCGACCAGAACGACACCGCGTTCCTCAAGCCGCTCGCCGAGGAGAACGGCGGGCGCCACATCCACGTGCAGTAGGCGGCACGTGCAGTAGGCGGCACGTGCAGTAGGTGGCGCGCGCAGCAGCGCCACGAACCCCGCTACTTCAGGCGGTTCTTCTTCAGCCAGGCCTTGGCTTCCTTGGCGCCGCCGAAGTCCTGGCCCGTGATCTCGCGCATGGCCACCTTGACCTTGGCCTTCCACGCCGCCCAGGAGTGCCAGCGCGCCTTCCAGTACTCGGCCGGCGGGTTGTCGGCGGCGTCGACGTTGACCGGGCTCGGCTCGTCCATGTTGCGCAGCAAGAGGTCGACCGCCTGCTTCTCCTTGTGCGCGGCCACGAGGTCGAGGATCGCCTCGTGCACCGGGACCCGCTCGGTGTCGTAGTCGGACTCGAAGACGCGGTCGATCTCCTTCCAGTCCTTGGACGTGTAGCCCGTGGCGCTGAGCGCGCGGATCAGGCCCGCGTGCACCTGCGGGTTGGCGGTGACCTCGGCGTCGCCGAGCAGCTTGAGCACCGCCTTCTTGGCGTGCGGCGCGGGCTGGTAGGACAGCATCTCGACCGCCTCGCGGCGCAGCACGACCGACTGGTCGTCCTCGACGAACTTCTGCAGCGGCTTGATCAAGTGCGGGCTGATGCCTCCCTGCAGCCCGGCGAGCGCGCGCTTGCGCACCGCCATGCTGGCCTTCGTGGGTTTGACGGCCTTCTTGAAGGCCTTGACCTTGTCCTTCGCGAGCTTGTCGGACCAGGTCTCACGCTTGCTCGACTGCGAGCTCTTCTGGGAGTCCTGCTGCGAGCTGCGCTGCGCGTCCTGCTGCGCGTCCCGCTGGGACTTCTGTTGGGAGCTGCGCTGCCGGCTGCGCTCCACCTGGGGAGCCGGGAGCGGCAGCGCCATGAGACCAGCGAGGGCAAGCGCGATCATCGCCCCAGGATAGCGCGCCGGTCAGACCACGTGCACCAGGACCCGCCGCTCGCTGCCGCTGCGGCGGTGCTCCCACAGGTAGATACCCTGCCAGGTGCCGAGCGCGGGGCGCCCGCCCTGGACCGGGATCGACAGGCTGGTCTGGGTGAGCGCCGCGCGCACGTGCGCGGGCATGTCGTCCGGGCCCTCGGCCGTGTGCGTCCAGAGCGGGTCGCCCTCGGGGACCAACCGCCGGAAGAACGCCTCCAGGTCGACCTGGACGTCGAGGTCGGCGTTCTCCTGGATGACGAGGCTGGCGGACGTGTGCTGCACGAAGAGCGTGCAGAGGCCGTCGGAGACGCCGGTCTCGGCGACGGCTTCCGCGACCGCGCGCGTGATGTCGACGAGCCCGCGGCATCGCGTCGGCACTCGCAGCTGGGTCGTCACGTCGTCAGGCGCGGCCGCCGCGGCGCGTCTTCACCGCGAGGTGGAAGTGGCGGGAATGCATGGGAATCGAACCCACCGAGCCCTTCTCTAGGAAGGACCCCACAGGTTTTGAAGACCAGGCCGAACACCAGCTCGGATGCACTCCCGTGTGGGGCGTGGGAGCATCGGCTGCGTCGGAGCCCTCGTCAAGGACGCTCCCGACGGAGTTGCCCCGCGGCACCCGGAGCAATGCGCCCGCCCCTCGCGTCCACGCCCTCGATCCGCCGCTGCGCGCGAGGTCCCGGTCTCGGCGTCCGCGTCGCTGCCTGATGCGACAAGGCCGCGTGCCGTCCCGGCTACTCTCAGCTTGGAGCGCTTCGAAGCGCATCCACCCGAGCCCATGTCACGCATCGCCACGCCCCTCATCTGCGCCGCGCTCATCGCCCTCGGGGCTTTCAGCGTCGGATGCTTCGCCAACGGCGCCCATTACCGAGTCGACGCAGCCGAGTTCCTGCAGGCGACGTCGGGCCCGATGAGCACCATGCAGGCGCATGCCTACATCGGCTGCACGGACTCCCACGCCTTCCTCAAGGTCTGGGACGGGATGCCCAGGCTGCTCGGCGGCGGCGAGCACATCTACAGCGTTCGGATCGACGAGCTGCCGGCCGCGGACGCGGCGACGGTCCGGAGCGGCGGCAACCCTTGGAAACGCTAGCGGCTCGACAGCGCTCGCCTGATCACTTGATGTGCGGCGCCGCGAGGTCCCGCGCCATCGCGTTGAACTTGGGGACGTGCGCGGCCCGCGCATCGCCGAACTTCGCGAGTTCCTTTCGGATGGCCTCGCTCAGCTGCGCTGCGACCTCCTGCTGCCCGCGGGTCGGACCGAACTCCGAGCGGTTGGTCGCAGACAACACGCCCAGCAGCTTGTCGGTGAGTCGGATCGGGAAGTTCAGTGGGTCCTGCCGGCTCTTCGACTTGGTCTGGTAGAGCGCCTCCTCGACGGAGGTGAACGCCTGCTTGGCAGCGTCCGCGGCCTCGGCGAGTCGCTTCTTGCCCTCCCCCTCTTCCATGCGCTCGACCACGCCGTCCATCTGCTCGCGCAGCGAGCGGATCTCCTCGATCGCTTCGTGCGCCTCGGTCACCAGCGCGTTGCCGTCGCGGACGAGCCGGTAGCGGTGCTGCAGCTCCTCGATCGTCGCGTCGGTCCGAGGGTCGGGCAGGATGCGGCCGACGACGGTCTGCGAGCGGTCGCCGTAGGTGACCTGGATCCGGTAGTCACCGGGCGCCGGGCGCGCCGCGCCACCGCGGCCGCTCCAGAGGATCATGCCGTCCAGGATCTTGGCGCCGTCCTCCTTCCAGGTGATCTCGACGTCGTTCATGCCGCGGTGCACGTCGATGCGCCGCTCCTCCTCTTCTTCTTCGTCCTCGCCGTCGGAGTCGTCGTCGTCACCGTCGTCGTCCTCCTCCTCGGCTTCCTCGCCCTCGTCGGACTGCGGCTCGTACTCCGCCTCGAAGACGACGTGGCCGTCGAAGTCGGTGACCACGATCTCGACCTCGTCCGTGACCGGCTGGTCCTCGTCACCGCCCAGGAAGAACCGCGCGTGCAGCGAGCTGGAAGGGTTGTGGCCCTGACCGTCGGGCGCGTCGCCGCGCGCCGGCCACTGCGCGACCGGCACCGGCGTGAACACGTGTAGCTCCTCCAGCGCCTGGTCAGCCTGGAGCTGGCGCAGGTGCGGCAGGCCGTCGAAGGACCAGAAGGCGCGGCCCTGCGTCGCCGCGACCAGCTCGTCGCCGGCGACCACGAGGTCCGTCACGGGCACGAGCGGCAGCTCGTTGGCGAGGCGCTGCCAGCGGCGGCCGTGGTTGTAGCTGACCCAGACCGTGCGCTCGGTGCCGCAGTAGAGCATCCCGTCGACCTCGGGGTCGGGGCGCACACAGCGCGTGAACCACGCCGGGTCGATGCCGCCGTCGATGCGCACCCAGGTCTTGCCGTAGTCCTCGGTCCGGTAGAGGTAGGGACGGAAGTCGTCGAGCTTGTAGCGCGTGCCCGCGAAGTAGGCGCCGCCGTCTTTGTGCGGGTCGGCAGCGATGCAGTTGATCTGCATCCACTCCGGCATCTCTGGGGGCGTGACGTTCTGCCACGTCCGACCGCTGTCCTTGGTCACGTGCACGAGGCCGTCGTCGCTGCCGACCCAGATCGTGCCGGGGGCCCGCCCCTCGTCGACCGTGAAGATCGTGCAGTAGTACTCGACGCCCGTGTTGTCCTGGGTGATCGGGCCGCCGCTCGAGCCCATGCGCGCGGGGTCGTTGCGCGTCAGGTCGCCGCTGATCGGCTCCCAGCTCTTGCCCTCGTCGCTGCTCGCGAACAGCACCTGCGCGCCGGTGTAGAGCACGCCTTCGTAGTGCTTGCTCCACAGGATCGGGAAGTTCCACTGGAAGCGGTAGCGCATCGCCTCGACGCCCGCACCCATCGGGTTGTCGGGCCACACGGTCACGGTGCGCGACAGGCCGCGGCGGTGGTCCCGCCGCGTCAGGTAGCCGCCGTAGCTGCCGCCGAACACGATCTCGGGGTCGCCCGGCTTCGGCGCGATCCAGCCGCTCTCGCCGCCGGCGGTCGACTCCCACTCGTCCTCGCCGATGCCGCGACCGACCGCGCGGTGACGGATGCGCACGGTGCTGTTGTCCTGCTGCGCGCCGTAGATGCGGTAGGGGCGGTCGTCGTCGACGGTCACCCGGTAGAACTGCGCGGTCGGCTGGTTGCCCTGCGTCGACCAGGTCTTGCCGCCGTCGCTCGAGATGTTGGCGCCGCCGTCGTTGCTCTCGATCATCCGCGCGGGGTCGCGCGGGTCGATCCAGAGGTCGTGGTTGTCGCCGTGCGGCGGCCGCAGGCGGTCGAACGACGCCCCGCCGTCCGTCGACTTGTGCATGCCGACGTTGAGCACGTAGACGGTGTCGACATCCTTGGGGTCGGCGTAGACCCGCGTGTAGTACCAGGCGCGCTGCCGGAGGCTGCGCTCCTCGTTGACGCGCTCCCAGCTCTCGCCGCCGTCTTCGCTGCGGAACAGCCCGCCGTCCTTCGCCTCGATCTGCGCGTAGACGCGCGACGGGTCGGCCGGCGACGGCGCGACGCCGCTGATGCCGAGCGGACCTTCGGGCATGCCGTCGCGCTCGTGCAGCGGCTCCCACGTGTCCCCGCCGTCGGTCGACTTCCACAGGCCCGAGCCGTCGCCGCCGGACTCGAGCGAGTAGGGCGTGCGCAGGATGCGCCACGTCGTCGCGTAGATCGTGTCCGGGTCGTCCGGTCCGAGGCAGAGGTCGACCGCGCCGGCGTGCTCGTTGACGAACAGGACGCGCTGCCACGACGCGCCCCCGTCACGGGTGCGGTAGACCCCGCGCTCCTCGTTGGGGCCGGAGATGTGCCCCATCACCGCGGCGTAGGCCACGTCGGGATCCTTGGGGTGCACGCGGATGCGGCTGACGTGGCGCGAGTCCGGCAGGCCGACGAAGCTCCACGTCTCGCCCGCGTCGGTGGACTTCCAGAGGCCGTCGCCGCTGGAGACGTTGCCGCGCACGGTCTTCTCGCCGCCGCCGACGTAGATCACGTTCGCGTCGCTGGGTGCTACGGCGACCGCGCCGATCGAGCCGCCGAAGAATCCGTCGCTGATGTTGGACCACCGCTTGCCGGCGTCCGTCGTCTTCCAGACGCCGCCGCCGGCCGTGCCCATGTAGTAGGTGTCGCGGTCGCCGACGACGCCGGACACGGCTGCGCACCGACCGCCGCGGAACGGGCCGACGAGGCGCCAGTCGAGGGTGTCGAAGAGCACCGCGGGCACGGGCCCCGGCTGCGCGCTGACGGCCTGGCAACGAACCGACACCGAAGGAGCCAACAGCGACGCGAGCAGCGCCGAGACGAACAGGCGATGGAGCATCCCCGAAGTTTCGCGGGCCCGGCGCAGCGCGCAACTGCCGATCGCAATTGCGCGCGCGGCGCGGCGCTGGTCAGGGCGCTGCCGGATGGACCGCGTCGTCGGGGCGCACGGCCTCGTCGACGGTCAACGGCTCCAGCCGCTCGAACGGCACCCGGCGCACTTCGCAGGCGTCGAGGTCGCACATCCGGCACCATGAGCGCTCGCAGGGATCCGTGTGGAAGTCCACGGCCGCGCCGCCCGGAAGCGTCGAGGCGACGTGCTCGCCCAGCGCCTCGGCGAGGTCGTGCGCGCGGTGCACGCTCCAGAACTCCGGCACCACGAGGTGCGCGCTGATGTGGCGGAAGCTGCCCGAGCGGATCGCGCGGAGGTGGTGCACGCGGATGACGCCGTCGCCGAAGCGATCCGCGAGGCCGTCGACCACCGCCTCGAGCAGCTCCGGGTCCTCGGCGTCGAGCAGGCCGCCGATCGCCTGCTTGACGATGCGCCAGCCGGTCACCAGCAGCCAGACCATCATCACCGCCGCGATCACGGGGTCGAGCCACACCAGGCCCGTCAGCTGGACCGCGATCAGGCCGAGCACGACGCCGACGCTGGTCCAGAAGTCGGAGAGCACGTGGTGCCCGTCGGCGACGAGCGCGGGCGAGTCATGGCGCCGGCCGAAGCTGACCAGGAACCAACCGAGCAGCCCGTTGACGGCGCCGGCGAGGAACGTCACGAGCACGCCGAAGTCGAGGTCCTTCGGCGCTGCGCCCTCGAGCAGCGCGTTGGCCGCCTGCCACAGCACGACCACCGCCGCGCACAGGATCAGCCCGCCTTCGAACGCCGCCGAGAAGAACTCGACCTTGCCGTGGCCGTAGGGGTGGTCCCGATCCGCCGGTCGGCCTGCGTAGCGGAGCACGCTCAGCGCGACGAGCGCGGCGACGACGTTGACGATCGACTCCAGCGCGTCGCCGAAGATCGCCTGCGAGCCGGTCCGGTGGTAGGCCCAGAACTTCGCCACCAAGAGCCCGACGGCGACGACGAAGGACACCGCCGCGACGCCGACAGGCGCCGCCGAGCGGCCGTTGCTGTCGGGAGTTGCGCTCACGCGTGCGGATCATCGCAGCAGCCCGCCCCCGATGCACCTCTCGCATCGAGACACACAGGAGATCCCCCGCAAGCTCGCTCTGGGACACGCCGATAACCCATGGGTCCAGGGATCCGTATGCAGCAGCAACCAGTCCATCGTAGCGAGCGTCAGGGAGAGTCGGGGACCGCGCTCATCTTCTCCTTGTTGTTCACGACCGTCGTGCTCGGCGTCGTGATGACCGGCACGCTCACGCTGAAGTCGCAGATCACGCAGAACCGCGTGCTGTTCGTCACCAACTACCAGGCGGTGATGGCGGCGCGGTCCGGACTGACCGAGGCGATCAGCTGGCTGCGGCGGCAGACCTCCCAGCCGGTCTCCGAGTTCGAGCCGGTGCTGGATCTCGCGGCCGAGCCCGCGCTCGTCGACACCGAGGAGCCGGACATCGGGCTGGTGCGCGACTTCCAGATCGCGGGCGAGCTGTGGGCCCGCTACGAGGTCTGGAAGGAGTGGGACGAGGACCCGGATCCGGACCGCCTCGCGTGGCGCAAGCAGTTCGAGAGCTCGGACGTGTCCGCGCTGCGCGTGACCGGCGCGCCCGGCACGGCGTGGCGGCTGCGCAGCGTCGGCTACGTCTACCGCAGGATCGACGAGACGGCGGCATTCAACGAGTTCCCCAACGTGGTCCTCGCGACCGAGATGACGGAGACCGACGTGCTCCGCGCCGTGCTGACGCTGCCGGGCTACGCAGCCGTCAACGTCGGCGACGGCAACTCCACGCACATCAACACGCAGGGCAGGATCAAGGGCAACGACAAGGGCGGCATCTACTTCCCGGCAGGCTCCGGCAGGCCGACGACCGGCTCGCGCAAGCAGCAGCGCGTCACGGGCTCGCCGCGCTTCTCCGAGGCGACGACCTACGACGACAGCTACGAGGCCGTGTTCGGCATGACCTTCGCCGAGCTGTCCTCCATGGCCGACATGATCGTCACCAACGAAGCCGACTTCCCCGTGCCCGTGCCGGAGAACTCGCTGATCATCGTCGACGTCGGCACTGCGTTCACGATCGACTCGTCGCGGCCGCTGCTGGGCAACGCGCTGGTGATCGTGAAGGGCACCATGAAGATGCTGTCCGGCAACAACTCGTTGTTCCACGGGCTGCTCTACGTGGACGGCAACTTGACGATGCGCGGCCCCAGCGAGATCCACGGCTCGGTCATCGTCACGGGCAACATGACGGTGCAGGGTCAGCCCGGCACCGCGCTGATCAACTTCGACGAAGACGCGATCAACAACCTGATCTCCAACTTCGGCACCTACCGCCGGGTCAACTCGATCTTCCTGCCGCGCCGCAACCGCTGATCAGCGGCCTGCGGTCAGCAGCACCGCGTTCATCAACATCAGGTTGAGCCCGTCGGCGAACGCACGGACGTTGGGGTCCTCGGCGAACGCGACGACGTGGCCGCGGCCGTAGGGCTGGTGCACGAGGTAGGCCTTCTCGGGCAGCTGCGCCCGGTTGCCCGCCCAGAGGAACCCGGCGCGCAGCAGCCGGTCCCTCTCGGCGTAGCGGGCGACGTTGGTGCCGCGGTCGAGCTTGACCGGGGTGAGGATGTGCGAGCTGTCGTGCACCACGCTCGCTTCGCCGGCGTAGCCGAAGCCGAGCCAGTGGCGGTCGTCGACGAGGACGCGCAAGATCGCGCCGGGCGTCGACGGCGGCGCCTCCTTGTCGGGGCGCACAGCAGCCTCGTAGTCGAACTCCTCGCCCGCCTCCTCTGTGGTCTCGGCCGCAGCCTCCTCCTCGTCCTCGGAGCGCGTCTCGTCGGGATCCGCGCCGCCGCCGCCCTTGACCTCGCGCGACTCGGCCTCGGTCGCGAGCAGCTCGACGCCGTCGCTGCTGAGCCAGCGCGTCGCGGCGCCGAGCGTCACGAGCACGCCGCCGCGGCGGACGAACCCGCGGACCGCCTCGCCTGCCGAACCGCCCAGCGCTGCGCCGTAGCGGCCCTCGGGGAGCACGAGCACGGTGAAGCGGTCCAGGTCGGTGCGGCTCAGGTCGCTGGTCCGCAGCGCGGTGACCGGCAGGCCGTAGCGCTGCTCGAGCAGGTAGCGCAGCCAGCCCGCGGAGTAGGTGTTGACCGGGCGGTCCCACGCCATCGCCACGCGCGGCGCCTCGAGCGCGTGCCCCTCGCGCGTGCCGAAGCTCGGACCGTCCTCGATCCACGAGCTGTCAGCGCAGACCGGCGTGACGCCGTGCGTCCGGCTCAGCCGCGCCATCTGTGCGTGCAGGCCGTCTTTCAGCTCCGGGCGCTGCGCGGCGACGCGCACGACGTAGCTGCCCGCCGCGAACCGGCGGTCACCCAGGGAGAACGCGCGGTCGATGCATTTGGCGCGCACGCCCGCGCGCAGCAGGTCGACCAGCATCGACGCCGCCCCGTTCTGCCCCCACTCGACCACGTAGGCGACCTGCGGGGCTTCGGCGCGCAGCGCAGGCGCTCCCGAAGACGCCTGGCCCGGAGCCAGCCGCTCGAGCTGTCCCGTGCAGGCCTGACGTGCCTGGTGGCAGTCGACCCCGAACAGCAGCGGCAACGACCACGCCGTCAGGTCGTAGAACTGGCCGCGCTGGCGGCGGCTCTGCCGAGTGCGCTGCTCGTCGAGGAACTCCGGGTCCATGTCGAAGTGCGGGCGCAGCAGCAGCCGCGCGAGCGTGCTCGCAGGCTGGGCCGCGCGGACCACGAACGAGCCCTTCGGGAACGATGCGGGCTGCGCCGCTTCGTCCTCGGAGCGCGACGACGCCGCCGACTCGAGCTCGGAGGCCGCCTGGTGCACCTCAATGCCCTGGCGCAAGAGCAGGTTGACGAGCCGCGCCAGCCGCGTGCGGTCCCCGCGCGCCGGCAGCACGTACTCGACCACGCCGTCGCCCGCCGCCGCGACGCCGGCGCGGCGGTGCGCAAGAAACGCCTGCAGCGCTTCCTGCCGGCCCCGCGCGAGCGTCTCGAGCGTGGCCATCGAGGCGACGAAGTGGCGCCGCACACCGTCGCGATAGCGCAACACGCCCTCGTCCGAGCGCCGGTAGACGAGCC
>JBERSB010000160.1:0-3943 GCA_041236755.1 Luminiphilus sp.
CGACCAGGCCGCCGCAGAACGCCTGCCCGAGGTGTGCCGCCATGACCACGAGGACCGCCGGCGCCGGCAGCGTGTCGTCGTATGCCTGGAACGCTTGCTTGTCCCGCATGTCGAGACCCTTCGGCGCCGGATACAGCACCTTGGCGTTGAGCGTGATCAGCGCCATGTTGACCGCCATACCGGCCACGAGCCCGATGACGACCGCGAAGGTGTTCCAGAGCATGGAGGTCGCAGTCTAGCCGCGCGCCGGTCCAGCGGCACGCGCCATGGCTCAGCCGATCACCGCGCGGCCGGCGTTGGTGAGGATCAAGCCGAACGCGTTGGCAGAGGCGTCCGGCACCAGCCCTTGGAAGTAGACCTCCAGGCCCGCGAGCGCCGCCGTGGACGGCAGCTGCAACGACCACGTCGCCGCGCCCGCGGCGGCGGCCGTCGCCTGCAGCAGCCCGATGTCGCCGACGAACTGCGTGCAGCCGGGCATGCCCAGGATCGACAGCTCGAGCGGCAGCGGCACGCCGGCGTTCTGCGTGCGCGACAGGCCCGACGCCACGAACGCCAGCGGCGTCGGCGGCAGGTTGCCCAGCTCGAGCACCAGCGGCTGTCCGACCAAGGGCGCCGAGCCCGGTTGCGCGTCGAGCGTCGGCACTCCTGCAGCGCCCGGGCAGCCGCTGCCGTAGGCCAGCCAGCGCGCTGCGCTCGCTTCGGTCAGCTCCCAGGTGTCGAAGTTGGTCGGGAAGCCGCCGTACTGCACCAGCACGTCGCGCGCGACGTCGTAGGCGAGCGCGTGGTTGTTGCGCGGGCTGAAGTTGCTCGGCGTGTTGAGAAGGTGCCAGTCGTAGCCGTCGTACTCCCAGGCGTCGCTGCCGTTGGCGTTGCCGCCGAGGTCGCCGCCGGTCATGACGACCCGCTGACGCGCGAGGTGGTAGGTGATCTTGTTGCCCCACCGCGCCTGGGGCGCGGTCGGCGTCGTGACCTGCGCCCAGTCCGCGCCGTCCCACTCCCACGTGCCCTGGTAGCGCACGGGCGGGTTGCCGAGCGCGCCGCCGAACATCACCGCGCGGTCGCGGACGAGGTCGTAGGTCGCCTCGATCGACCACAGGCCGGGCGGCGAAGTGCTCGGCTGCAGCTGGGTCCAGTCGACGCCGTCCCACTGCCACGTGTCGGTCAGCACCGCGCCCGAAGGCTGCGCCAGGCCGCCGAACATCATCGTGACGCCGCGCACGACGTCGTACCACATCGCCTGCGCGTAGCGGCCGGGCGGCACCGCGCTCGGCTGCGCCTGCGTCCAGGTCACCCCGTCGAACTCCCACGTCTCGTCGACGCCCGTGTTGCCGCCGAACAGCACGCAGACGCCGCGCGCCGAGTCGAACGCCATGCGTGACCAGTAGCGCGGCGACGGGCCGGTGCCCGGCACCGCCGTCCAGTCGGCGCCGTCGAACTCCCACGTCGAGCCGTCGGGGATGTAGGTGCCGTTGGTGCCGCCGAACAGCACGGTGCTCCCGCGCACGAAGTCGTGCGCGACCGCTGCGTGGAACAGCTGGCTCGGGGTCGTCGCCGTCGGCACCGCCTGCCAGTCGAGCTGGGCGCAGAGGGGCGCGACAAAGCAGCAGGCGCCAAGCAGAGACGAGAAGCGTGAGACCTTCATGGCGGAGGTTCCTCGAGGCAGGGCCGGAGCGCGCCGTGGGACCCGCTGTCGCACACTGCTCTCGCGGGGACGCGGCGCGCGTTACGACAGCAGCGCGCAGCCTGTCCCATCTTCGCGCGATCCCGCCCCACCGCAACCCGCGTCGCCGCCTCGTGCGACGCCGCAGCGCGGCAACGAACGTCGTTAGCGCCCGCCCGACCGGCCGGTGCGGGCCCCGTCGGGCGCCGCAAACCGGTTGGGCTCCCCGGACAGGATCTCGACGTCTGCGTCGCCCGTCACGACGACCACCTTCGACGCGCGCGCGCGCTTGCGCATGGTGACGAGCATCAGGTACTGCCCGGGCTTGAGGTCGTCGAAGCGGAACTCCCCGCGCCGCACGCTGACGGCGACGCTGCCGTGCTCGCCGACGTAGGCCGCGAGGTTGTCGGGCACCTCGGTGATCCCGCGCAGCAGCGCGACGCTGCCGTTGAGGATCGAAGCGTCTTCGCCCGCGCGGGGCAGCACGCGGCCCTTCAAGCGCACGGTGGTCAGCTGGATCGGCGCGGCGGCGACCTCGCCGAGTTGGACGACCACCTCTTGCTCGTGCACGAGGGCGCCGCGCTCGGACAGCACGCGCAGCTGGTAGCGGCCCGCCGGGACCTGCTCGATCGAGAACTTGCCGGACCGGTCGGTCTTGGCTGCGAGCGGCCCGTCGAGGCCGACCGGCGCAGCGCCGCGCGGGATCCTCGTGCGGACCTTGGGGCCCGAAGGCTCGGCCGTCGTGGACGCGGGCCTGAGCGCGATGCGGTAGCGGGCCGCGGGCGCGCCGTTGTTGACGAGCACTCCTGCCACCCCGCCGAACGGCAGCGGCTCGGCGTCCAGGTCGCGCTTCGGGGTGTCGCCGCCGACCACCCGCACGTCGGCCTGCAGCGACGGATCCAGCAGCCGCATCGCGAGCGCGCGCGTCCGGTCCGTGGCCGAGCCTTCCCAGCAGCGCACGACGTAGGGCCCGACCGGCAGATCGGAGATGCGGTAGCTGCCGTCCCCGCGAACGACCACGGTGTGGATCTTCGGGAGCGGCGATTCGCTGCCGCCGGCCGCCGGATCCGTCGCCGCCACGGCGTAGACCCGCGCCGGGAGCGTCTCGCCGGTGCCGGTGCGCGACACGCTCCCTGCAAGAGCGCCCAACGCGTCCAGGCGTAGCTCCACCTCGCGCAGGCCTTGCCCGGCAGGGCACTCGACCTCCGCGGGCGCGTAGCCCTGCACCTCGGCGCGCACGCGCAGTCGACACAGCGGGACATGCTCGATCGCGAACGCGCCGTCTGCGCCTGCCAAGGCCTCAGCACAAACCAGCGCGTCTGGTTGAGGCTGTGTCTCTGGTCCGGCGGCACCAGGCGCACCGATCGACGTGACCACGATCCGCGCACCTCGGACCGCCTCGCCGCGCGTGTCCGACACGATGCCGCGCAGCGGCGCGCCTGCCTCGAGCGTGATCTCCATCGGCGGCGCCGCGGCCGCAACCCGCAGCGTGACTTCGGCCGACCGGAACCTCGCGTGGTCCGGCGACTCTAAGAGCACCTCGTAGATCCCCTCCTGGAGACCCGTGACCGAGAACGCGCCGTCCTCGTGTGGCTCCGGCTCGCCGAGGTCGGCCACCGGTCGCCCGACGTCGGGCTCGCCGGTCTTCTGGCGCAGCGCCTCGATCCGCGCGCGGACCAGGTCTTCGGTGCCGCCGGTCTCCGCCGCGGCCCGCAGCCTCGCGAGGAGCGCCTCCGAGCCCGACCGTGGCGAGGTCCCCTCGCCGACGCCCCGCTTGCGATCGACGCGCAGCGCGTAGCGCGTGACCGGTCGGCCGGCCGCGTCCACGACCCGGCCGTCGAGCCTGAGGCCGTCTTGCAGCGTCAGGTCCAAGGGCTGGCGCGCTTTGGGGTCGATGCCCGAGCGGCCCAGGTCGAGGTAGCCGTCGGCGCGCACTTCGAGGCGCATGGCAACGCCCGGCAGGTGCGACAGCTCGAACCGGCCCTCTGCATCCGAGGAGACCTCGTGTGCGCGGCCGACCGCGAGGCCCTCGCGCACCGTCTCGGGCTTGAGGGACAAGGCCGCGCCTTCGATCGGGAGACCGCGCAGGTCGCGGACGACGCCGGCCAGCACGAAGCCTGCGCCGAGCTGGATGTCCGGTACCAGGGCCTCGTCGTCGAGCACGAACGGGCGCGCGCGGCCCTCGGAGTAGGAGTCGGCGACCGCGGTCACGGACCATTTGCCCGCCGGCACGTGGTCGAGCGCGTAACTGCCCGCTGTATCCGTGCGCACGGCCGGCAGCAG
>JBERSB010000161.1:0-22043 GCA_041236755.1 Luminiphilus sp.
GGCCGTCGTAGCCGAGCCGCCGCGTCTTGACGAGGCACGGCGCGCCGACCTCGGCGACCGCGGCGCGCAGCGCCGCCGGCGTGTCCGCCGGACGGAAGTCGGCGACGCCGATCCCGAGGCGCTCGAACAGCGTCTTCTCTTCGAGGCGGTCCTGGCCCACGGCGAGCGCGCGCGGGTGCGGCCGCACGTTGGCGTGCTCGGTCAGCCACTCGGTGGCTGCGACCGGGACGTTCTCGAACTCGAACGTGCAGACGTCGGCGCCCGCGGCGAGCCGGCCGAGCGCGGCCTCGTCGTCGTAGGGCGCTGTGATCAGCTCGGCGACGTGGCCGGCGACCGAGTCGGCCGACGGATCGAGGCAGCGCGTGCGCAGCCCGAGCGGCGCGCCTGCGAGCGCGAGCATGCGGGCCAGCTGCCCGCCTCCGAGCACGGCGGTGATCATGCCGGCGGGTCGAGGCGGGGGTCTCGGTCGGCCAGCACCTTCGCCGTCGTCGCCTCGCGGCGGCGCCGCACGGCCTCGCGCACGTCGGGGTGGGCCTCGCCGAGCATCGAGGCCGCCAGCAGCGCCGCGTTGACGGCGCCCGGCTTGCCGACGGCGAGCGTGCCGACGGGCACGCCGCCGGGCATCTGCACGATCGACAGCAGCGCGTCGGTGCCGTTCATCACGGTGGCGTCCATCGGCACGCCCAGCACCGGCAGCACGGTCTTGCTCGCGGCCATGCCGGGCAGGTGCGCAGCGCCGCCGGCCGCCGCGATCAGCACCTGGAGGCCGCGGGACTCGGCGGTGCCCGCGTACTCCATCAGCCAGTCGGGCGTGCGGTGCGCGGAGACGATGCGGACCTCGTGGGGGACGCCGAGCTCTTCGAGGGTCGCAGCGCAGTGCTCCATGGTGACCCAGTCGCTGCGCGAACCCATGATGACGCCGACGAGGGGCTTTTCGGGATCGGTCATGTCAGATGTCAGAAGTCGCTCTCCAGGGCGAGCGCGATCTTGCGCGCCAAGTCTTCGGCGAGCTCGGCGCGCGCCGACGTGAGGTTCTCGCCGATCGGCGCGCGGAACTCCGTGCGGTCCAGGATCTGCCGGTCGACGTGCACGGTGCCGTCGCGGCCGACGAGCCGCACCTGGACGGCGCCGAGCAGCACGCCCTCGCGCACGCGGGGGTAGCGGAAGCGGTCGTTCGGATCGACGGGCGGCGGGTCCTGCGTGGTGCGCACGCCGACCACGGCGGTGCGCTCGCGCGCGTCGGTGAGCACGACCTGGAGCACCGCGTCGGCGCGGTCCGCCGACGCCAGCTGGAGGTCGGTCGTCACCGGCAGTTCGCGGGCGAGGAACCGGTTGATCTCGACCTCGAGGCGCTGGCGGTAGCTCTCGTTGCCGACCACCTGGAAGGCGACCGTGCGGATGCCCTGCTCGCGCAGCCCGGTGCCGACCGAGTAGCCGCAGCCGAGCAGCGTCAGCGTCGTCAGCGCTGCGAGCGGCGCCCTCAAGGCCTGCTCCCACGCGTTGCGGCCGCGGCCCCCTTGGCGGCGGCGGCCTCTGCTTCGACGGACGCGCGCAGCAGAAGGGCTTCTTCGAAACCCGGGACGCCGCGGAACTCCTCCTGCGTCGCCAGCCGCGCGTGGTGCAGTTGGCCTTCGAGGTTGTCGAGCCTGCGGTAGTAGCCGACCACCTCGACGTGGCGCTGCACCTGCCAGCTCAGCACCTGCTCCACCGCGCGCTCGGCCTCGGCGAGCATCTGCGGGCTCTCGGGCTCGGTCTTGAGGAACCCGCGCAGCTCGCGCACGGCGTGCTGCATGCGGTCGAGGTCGTATTCCGGTCCACGCAGGCCTGCGACGATGCTCATCGCGAAGCGGTACTTCGCGTAGAAGCGCCAGTCGCTGTCCGGGCGGTCCAGGATGATGTCGCGGTAGCGGGCCTGCGCGAGCTCGTAGTCCTCTTCGGCGAACGCCATGTCGCCCAGGATGCGCAGCGCGTCGGCGAGCCGGCGGGTGTCGGGGTGCCGCGTGATGAGGTGCTCGAGCACGATCCGTCCGGCCGTGCGGTCCGACCAGAAGAACAGGAAGCCGCCGTCGCTCTCGACCAGCTGCTTGCCGACCGACCAGAGCAGCTCGACCGCCTGCGGACGCAGGGCGCTCAGCGGGTGCGCGTCCGAGAACCGCTCCAGGATCAGGTAGGCGTCCCAAGGCTCACCGACGCCGAACCACGCGCGCGCATGCGCGAGGTCGCGCCGGTCGAGCAGGCGCGCGGGGCAGCCTTCTCCCAGCACGGGGTCCAACGTGTCCAGCGCGGCCGCGTAGTCGCCGGCCTGGACCTGCGCTTCTGCGGCTTCGACCAGCTGCGGCGCTTCGGGGAGCGGGCCCTGGTTGCTCACGCAGCTCGCGAGCAGCAGCATCGCGCAGACAGCAGCGTTCCCGGACCGTCGGAGCATCATCTGCCGAGATGTTCGGGCACGGGCACGCCCGCGGCAACTGTTTGCGCGAATCGCGCGCGTCCGCTCCGGGAGCCTGGCCGGCGCGGCCTCAGCGCGTGGCCCGCGCCGCGCCCTGCCCGGCTCCGAACAGCAGCGAGCGGTAGGGGGCGCGCTGCTCCAGCGCCGCAGCCAGCCAGCGCGCCGGCAGCGGCGCGGCCTGAGTGACCGCGGCGCCCGCGTCGAGCTGGGGCCAGTCGCGGCCGCTGGTCGTCTGCAGCGCGCGCAGCAGGCCGAGCGCCCGTGCGGGCACGGCCTGACGCGGCAGACCGGCGTGCCGCCTGCACGCGAGCCCGAGCGTGTCGGCCTGCCGGTAGGCGGTCTCCCCGAGCGGCGTCCCGCACTCCGCGCAGTGGTCGAGGTCGGGCAGCGCGCCGAGCGCGTCGAGGTGGCGCAGCTCCAGGCCGAGCACGACCTGCGGGACCGCGCCGAGCGGACAGCGTTCGAGCAGGTTCAGCCCGCCGACCAGCAGGTCGAACATCGCCGGCTCAGGCGTGCCCTCCTGGCTCGCGACGTCGACCAGCCACGCGACGTGGCCGCTGGCGAGGAAGCGTCGCGGGTGGCGCAGCGCGCGCCGCTCGCGCGTGAGCTTGGCGCGGAGCAGCAGCCGCAGGCCGCCGCGGTCGGGCGACAGGGTCACCTCGAGCTCGTTCAGGAAGTCGATGCGCCCGAGCAGCGGCGAGTCCGGGCGGTGCGCGCCCTTGGCGAGGCTGGTGACCTTGCCGTGGTCCCTCGTCAGGCAGGTGACGATGCGGCTCGACTCGCGGAAGTCCCTGCGACGCAGGACGACGGCCTGCGCCGTCGTCTGCCGGCTCGCGCGTCCCTGCGCGCGGCCAGCTCGGGTCACCGGGCGTCCTCCGCGGGGCTCGGGTCCAGCAGCGTGACGCGCAGCCGCTGGATGCGCCGTTCGTCGGCCTCGAGCACGCGGAACTCGACGTCGTCGACAACGATCGTCTCACCTGCGGCCGGGATGCGGTTGGCGTTCGCGATCAGCATGCCGGCGACGGTCTCCCAGTCCCCGTCGTCGGGCAGCTTCGCGTTGAGCAGCTGGTTGATGTCCTGCACCGAGGTGCGCGCGTGCGTCTCGAGCACGCGGCCTGCCTCGACCACGCGGATCTGGTCCTCGCCCTGCTGGGAGCTCGGCGGGTCGTACTCGTCCTCGATCTCGCCGACGATCTCCTCGACGAGGTCCTCGACGGTCGCGAGTCCGACGGTCGTGCCGTACTCGTCGATCACGATGGCCATGTGCTGGTTGCCGGTCTGGATCCTGCGCAGCAGCTGGGCGGCCCCGGTGGTCTCGGGCACGAACAGCGGGTCGCGCAGGATCGTGCGCAGCGACGCGGTCTCGAGCGCGTCGGTGTCCTGCTGCAGCAGCCGCAGCGCGTCCTTGACGTAGAAGATGCCGACGACCTCGTCGATCCGCTCGCGGTAGACCGGGTAACGCGAGAACTCGTGCTCGAGCGCCTTGTCGACGGCTTCGCGGATCGTGATGCGCTCGTCGAGCGCCACGATGTCGGGGCGCGGCGTCATCACGGTCGCCACCTGCTGGTCCTTGAGCGTGCTGATGTTGCCGATCCACGTGCGCGCGGCGGCGGCGAGCGCGGCCTCGTCGACGTTGTCGGCGACGGCGGCCATCACCTGCTTCTGGACCTCGGCGGGGTCCTGCTTGTGCTGGCGCTGCATGCGCAGAGCGCGCATGAACAGCGCCGTGAACGAGTAAAGCGGCAGCACCAGCGGCCAACGCAGCAGCATCCAGCCGCTCCGCAGCGCCGGCAGGAAGTTCAGCACGGTGCGCTCCGCGCGGTGGTCTGCGATGGCGCCTGGCAGGCTGCCCGCGACGAACAGCATCAACAGCACCCACGCGCCGAGCGCCCACGGGTAGGCCGCAGCGTCGATCGCGTTGCGGACTGCCCACTGTCCGATCACCCAGCCGAGCGCCGCGTAGATCGCGGCGACGACGAAGTACTCGCGGTCGCGCGCGCCCAGCTCTTCGGTCAGGCGCGCGGTGTCCGGGCGACGGTCCTCGTGCAGCAGCTGGCCGAGGCGCGTCGGCGAGTAGCCGATCAGCGCACCCGCCGCGGTCGCGCCGAAGCCGCTGAGCGCGGCCGCCGCGATCGCGATCGCCGCGAAGCCGGGCGAGATGGTCGCGTCGATGTCGACCACGAAGGCGCCGTCGGAGTTGGACACGAGGGCGGCCGGCGCGAGCGCGAACGCCGCCGCGCCCATGCGGGGCTGCTGCGCTGCAGCCGCGGGCCGGTGAGCGTGTGGATGTCCCGCGCCCGGCAGAACGCGCGGACTGGGCGTCGTCCTGGAGCGCCTCGTCCTGGAGCGCCTCGTCTGGGCGCCCCGGCCCGAAGGCGGAGGGTCGGGGTCCTCGGGCGCGCCGTCGGCGGGCGCCGCGGCGGAGAACGCAGGTCGGGTTGTGCTAGGCACTGGAGCCGGAAGCATACGGATGACGACGCGCGCGTGGGCGCCTTTCCTTTGCGCGCGGGCGCACGTTCAGCTCACGTCCGGGGTCGTCCGAGGCGTCTCCGGTTCGGCGTCGACGGGCTCGGGGTCGATGTCGGCAGAGAAGCGGTTGCGTCCGTAACCCTTGCTCGCGTAGAGGGCTCGGTCGGCGCGGTTGAGGATCGACTCCATCGTGTCGCCGAACCGGTGGCTGGTGACCCCGATCGAGATCGTGATCGGCAGGCCGAGCTCCTCGCCGCGTTCGTGGACCGCCGTGAACATCCGCGTGGCCAGCAGCGTCGCCTCGGCGGGGTTGGTGTCGGGCAGCACGACGAGGAACTCCTCGCCGCCGTAGCGGCAGACCGTGTCCGCCTTGCGCACGGCGTGCCGCAGCACGTCCGCGGTCTCGCGCAGCGCGGCGTCTCCCGTGACGTGTCCCAGCTTGTCGTTGAGCCGCTTGAAGTGGTCGAGGTCACACATCAGCACGGTCAGCGGCGCCTGGTCGCGCTCGGTGCGCGAGATCGCCTGCTCGAGCGCGTGCAGGCCCATGCGGCGGTTGAACAGGCGCGTCAGCGGATCGGTCAGCGCGAACTTCTGTGCGCGCTGTCGACGTCGCCGCAGGAGCAGGTTCTGCACCAGGAGCGTGCCGGTCATGCCCAGCATCCGCGCCAGCGTCATGTCCTCTTCCTGGTCGATCGGCGTCAGGCTGAGGGAGCGGTCCAGCAGCAAGAACGCCGGCGTCTGGAACTCGTGGTTCAGCGGGATCGCCACCAGCTCGTCCGTCGAGAGCGACCGCAGTAGACCGGCGCTGCCGTTGATCTCGCTCCGCATGCGGATCGGCTGCTGGTTGTCGATCGCATTGCGCAGCTGCTCGACCTCTTCTCGGGAGGTGGCGTGGCGCGTCTCGCTCATGCGCCGCGCCGAGGAGTCGGCCTTCGAGCGCAGCAGGACCTCGCCGGACGCATCGTTCCACTTGGCGTAGAACGCGCGGTCGTAGGCGCCGTAGCGCACCGCCGCCGCGGTGAGCGCGGTGATGATCCCGCGGTAGCTCTCCGAGCGCGTGCAGCCGAGGATGCTCAGCACGACCTCGTCCATGCGCTCGTCGTCGGCGCGGCGCACGCCCAGCAGCGTGTGCGGCGGCAGCGCGTCGTCGCTCGGCGTGTCGGCCTGCTCGTCGTCGAGCCCGAAGCGCGCGAGGGCCTGCTGCACCTGCTGCTCGAGCTGGCCGGCGAACCGGTGGTCGGACTGGTCCAGCGCCTTGCCGATCGCGGCGAGGATCTGGCACTCCTCGCCCGGGTGCTGGAAGCCCGCGAGCTCTGCCACCAGCTCGGCGGCGCGGATCAGCGCGGCAGCGCTGCGCGGGTCCTCGGTCGACGTCGCGCGGTCGCTCATCTCGATCGCGAGGATCATCGAGACGAAGGGCGCCGGCAGCTGCCAGTGCAGGATCCAGTCGGTCGGCAGCGTCAGCGTGCCGCGCTCCGCTGCGTCCTTGTCCAGCCGCTCGAGCCACGCCGGGAGGTCGTGCAGGAGGCCGAGCATGTAGGCGACGTCCGGCGCGAGCAGGCCGGTGCGCGCGGCCAGCTCCTTGGCCGCGAACGCGGTCGCGATCGCGTGCTTCCAGAGCTCGAGCAGCGCGGGGTCGTCCTCGACGCCCTCGCCCTTCGCGCGGAACAGCCGCTGCGCCAGCATCGTGCCGAGGCTGCCGACCAGCTCTCGCACCGACGGGATCGCCTTGGACTGGCGGAACACCGAGGGGCTGACCGCGCGGAGGCCGCGCGCGACCGAGAGCGGGTCCAGCTCGAGCAGCGCGACCAGCTCCTCCTCGCTGCGCGGCGGGCCGACCTTGGCACGCGCGAGCCTCTGCTGCAGCGCGGGCAGCACGAAGATCGACGGCAGGTGGCGCAGCGGATTGTGCGCTTTCTGGTTGGGTGGTGCGGTGGCCACGGTGGTTCCATCCACTTGTTCGGCACCGCACGGGGCCACGCTCAAGGGCTGGACGGCAAGTTGCGCGGCGGTTCCCGCGCTGAGCCCGGGGGAAATTGCCAAGTCTCCGGTTCGCAGCCGGTTAGCAGGGTGCCGGCCCCGCCGCGCGGGCATTTCTGCGGAGTCTTGGCATCCCCTTCGCAAGGTAGGTTCGTCATGCACGGTTCCCCCTCGCCGTCTGCCCCCGCCGCGCCTCCGGTTCCCGGACGTGAGCGGATCCGCACGGAGCTGGAAGCGCTCCTGATCCGCGTGATCTCTCGAGATCCCGACGCGCCTTTCGGGGCGGAGCCGGTGGACCGGGATGGCGCCGACGCGCTGCTGGCCACGCGGCTGATGGACGCCTACCGGATCACCCGCGACGGCGCAGCCTTCGACGGCCTCGTCCAGTGGGCCGGCCCGCATCTGCGCGCGCGCATCCGGACCCGGCTGCGCTGCTGCGGCGTGCGGCTCGATCCCGAGGAGGTCTGGCAGGACACGATCGTGAACATCTTCCGCTACCCGGACCGCTTCCAGGCGTCGCGGCCGGGCGCCTTCGCGGCGTGGTCGTCGACGATCGTCGACAACGTCATCCGGCGGCAGCTGCGTGACGCCCGGCGCGGCCTGCGGATCGCGCCGCGCAACCCCGAGCTGCTGCTCGAGCACATCGACGAGGGCGCGGTCGACCCCGGCCGGCACGCCGCGGACCGCGAGGACTGCCGGACCGCTGCGTCTGCCTACTGCGTCGTGCTGCAGACCTACCTGCACGCATACGGGCGCCTGAGCGAGCGCGAGCGGCTCGTCCTGCAGCTCGTCGAGGTCGACCGGCTGCGCTACGCCGACGTGGCGAAGGTGGTCGGCGGGCGGCCCGAGGCGCTGAAGATGGTCGTCTTCCGCGCGCGCAAGCGGCTCCACGGCTGGATCCAAGGTCTGCTCGACGGGCCTCCTGCTGCGGCGACGGCTGGGCCGCGTCCGCGACGGGTCGCGGCGGCGGTGAGCTGACGCCCGCGGGGTTGCCCCTTTGCAACCGCTGCGGCCTGCGAGAAGCTCTCGCCATGACCGAGACCGTCGATCGCCTGTTCGTGCGCTGCCGCGAGCTGGTCACGCTCACCGACGGCGCGCCGACCGGGCCGCGCCGCCGCGAGGCCATGCAGGCGATGGGCGTCATCGAGGACGGCGCTGTAGCCGTCAAGGACGGGCGCATCGTCGCGGTCGGCACGACCGAGGACATCGTCCGGCGCTACCGCGCGCCCGAGGAGCTTGACCTCGAGGGCTTCGTCGTGATGCCGGGCTTCGTCGACTGCCACACGCACCCGGTGTTCGCCGAGACCCGTGAGCGCGAGTTCCACATGAGGTGTGCCGGCGCTGACTACATGGCGATCGCGGAGGCCGGCGGCGGCATCCTCAGCTCGATGCGCGCGGTGCGCGCGGCGTCGTTGGAGGACCTCACCGAGCGGACCGAGCAGCATCTCTGGCGCTTCCTCGCGCACGGCACCACCACGATCGAGGCCAAGGGCGGCTACGGCCTGTCGCTCGAGTCCGAGCAGAAGAGCATGCAGGCGCTGGACGCGGCGGCGGCCTCGGTCCCGCTGAGCCTCAAGCGCACCTTCCTGGGCGCGCACGAGTTCCCGCCCGAGCACCGCGCGGACCGCGACGAGTACGTGCGCATCGTGTGCGAACAGATGATCCCGGCGCTCGCGCCGATGGCGGACTACTGCGACGTCTTCGCCGAGCCCGGCGTGTTCACCAAGGAGCAGAGCGAGCGCGTGCTCCGGGCCGCGCTCGACGCGGGCCTGCGGCTGCGGGTGCACGCCGACGAGATCCAGCCGATGGGCGGCGCGGAGATGGCCGTGGCGCTCGGGGCGGACTCGGCGGACCACCTGGGCCAGATCTCCGACGAGGGCATCGAGGCGATGGCCGCGAGCGACACCACCGGCGTGCTGCTGCCGGGCACGATCTTCTTCTTGGGCAAGCAGGGCTACGCGCCCGCGCGCAGGATGATCGACGCCGGCTGCGCCGTCGCGCTGGCGACGGACTTCAACCCGGGCTCGTCGCACACGCAGTCGATGACGCTGATCCACACGATCGCGTGCACGCAGATGAAGATGTCGGTGGAGGAGTGCATCGTCGCGTCCACGATCAACCCGGCGTTCTCGCTGCAGCTCGACCACGACGTCGGCACGCTGCACCCCGGCAAGCGCGCGGACCTGTGCGTGCTCGACGTGCCGAGCCACAGGTCGCTCGGCTACGCCTTCGGCGGCAACCCGGTCGCGATGACGATCAAGGACGGCGTGCCGGTCGTCGCCAACGTCGCGGACCGGAACCCCGACTGGTTCGGGGACGGCGTCGCGCTCGACGGCGACGAGGCCTGATCAGCCGCGCTGCGCGACCATCACGAGCCTGCCGCTGTCGACCCGGAAGACCTCGCCCTCGGCGCCGAACGCGTGCGCCGAGACGAAGCCCGCGTCGAGCAACCACGCGCGCAGCTCGGTCGCGCTGAACAGGCGAAGCGTGTAGCCGCTCTCGGCGGTCGGCGCGCCGCTCCGCGTGACGAAGCGGCGGACGTGCAGGCGGCCCGTGCTCGGGTCGAAGCGACTGCGGTCGATCATGAAGTGCCGCCCGCGCTCGTCCTCGAGCTCCTTGGTCGTCGACGACTCGTGGTCGGTCAGGCCCTGCTCGTGGATGTTGAGCGTCTCGACCAGCAGGCGGCCGCCCGGGCGCAGCTCGTCGTGCATGCGCCGCAGCTGCGCGCGCAGCTGCGCGTCGTCCACGCCGTCGCCGTCGCCGTAACCGAACGAAGTGAACCAACTGACGAGCATGTCGAAGGGGCCGTCCCGCCCGGGCGCGTCCCAGTCGCCGAGCTGGTATTCGACGTCGACCCCTCGACGAGCTGCTGCTGCGCGCGCGCGCGAGAGAAACGGCTCGCAGCGGTCGACGCCGACGACCGCTGCGCCGCGCTCCGCCAGCCGCTCCGCGATCCTGCCGTAGCCGCACGGCAGGTCGAGCACGCGCTCGCCGGCCGAGAGGTCGACGAGCAGGGCGATCAGCTCGGCCTCCTCGTCGTTGACGCCGTCGTGCAGCTCGGCTGCGTAGAAGTCGAGGTAGTCCTGGCCGAACACCTCGCCGCCGCCGCCCTGCTCAGGCACCGCGCGTGACCCCTCCGGCGACGGCGCGCAGGTCCTCGCCGGTAGGGCCCTGGAAGAGGCGCAGGTCGAACTCGTGTACGGCCGCCAGCAGGAAGTCTAACAGGTCGGCCTGGATGTCCTCGTAGTCGCCCCAGGCCGTGGTCTTGGTGAACGCGTAGATCTCGAGCGGCAGGCCCTGGGGACCGGGCGGCAGCTGCCGCACCAGCAGCGTCAGGTCCTGGTGGACCTGGGGGTGCTGCCGCAGCCACTGCCGGACGTACGCGCGGAACGTGCCGAGGTTGGTCAGCCGCCGCACGTCGAGCGGCGGCGTCGACGCCGAGGCGTCCTTGTTGGCCGCTGCGAGCTCTCCGCGCTTGCTCTCCATGTAGTCCTTGAGCAGGCCGATCTTGCCGAAGCGCTCGACCTCCGCCTCGCTCAGGAAGCGCACGGACGCGCTGTCGAGGAACACGGAGCGCTTGATGCGGCGGCCCGGCCCCTCGCTCATGTTGCGCCAGTTCTTGAACGGCCGGTCGACCAGCTGGATGGTCGGGATCGTCGAGATCGTGCGGTCGAAGTTCTGGATCTTGACCGTGTGCAGCGCCATGTCGACGACGTCGCCGTCGGCGGCGCCCGGCACCTCGACCCAGTCGCCCAGCCGCAGCATGTCGTTCTGGGTGAGCGTGATCGACGCGACCAGCGACAGGATCGTGTCCTTGAACACCAGCAGCAGGACCGCGGTCATCGCGCCGAGTCCGGCGAGCAGGCCCGTGGGGTCGCGGCCGAACAGGAACGCGACCGCCGCGACCGTGCCCAGCACGTAGACGAACAGCTTGACGAGGCTGATGTAGCCCTTGATCGAGCGGCTGCGGTTCTTGGCGTTGCGGCGCCACAGCTCGTGGCAGGCGTCGACCAGCGCGCCGACGGCCAGCATCCCGGTGAGCGTCGTGGTCGCCCGGAGGATCTGGTGCACCCAGAGGTCGATCGGCTGCGCGCTCGCGAAGGACGGGTCCAGCCCGGGCATCTGCTCGACGATCGCCGAGCAGATCAGCGTCGGCGGCATGTAGCTGATCCAGCGGAAGAACGCCTTGTCGACAAATACGTCGTCCCACTCGTTCTTGGTGCGCCGGATCAGCGGCCTGATCACCAGCTGGCGCAGCACGCGCGTCGCCAACAGGATCAGCACGCCGATCACGATCAGGGACAGGACGCCGACGACCTGCTCGACCCAGAGGTCGAGCATCGGCAGCCAGCGCTCCGACTCGGGCGCGGCCGCCTGCTCGACGGCCTTGCGCAGCGGGTCCTGCGGTACGGACGCCCCTTGGGGGAACAAGCGCAGCGCGGTCGCAATCATCGCGGTGCGCATCATGCCCGAAGGCGCCGCCGACGCGATCGCCCAATCCGGTGGATGTGCCTATGCTGCTGCGATGACCGCTCGGCTCTTCGGCTCGGCGCTGCTGGCGACGATCGCTGCGCTGCCCGCGCAGCAGCGCGGCGCCGACGCGGTCACCGTCGCAGGCGTGGTCGTCGACCAGCGCGGCCGCGCGGTCGGCGGCGCGGACCTCGGGACCGGCTGGTGGTACGACTGGAACGGGATCGGCCCCTACGGCTCGCAGGAGGTGTGGCCGAGCGGCTCGAGCAAGGACCAGAACGGCTGGAAGTTCGTCGTGACGAAGGACGACGGCAGCTTCGACGCGCAGGTCCTGCCCGAGCGTCGCTCCAAGAAGGTGCAGCTGATCGTGTTCTCCCGGGACCGGTGGCTCGCAGGCGCGTTCGCGTGGGCGCCGGACGCGGACCTCGGCGCGCTGCGGCTGGTGCTCGAGCCGGTGACCCGGTTCCGCGCGACGCTCACGTGCGACGCGCTGGGCCGGCGCGCCGTGCCGGCCACGGCGTACCTGCGCTCCTACGACGGTCGCCGCCTCGGCAGGTTCAAGGCCGACAGCGGCGCGATCGACCTGCGGCTGCCCGCGGGCCACTACGGCCTCTACGTCTACGGCGCCGACAACCAGGACGTCGAGCCGCGGCTGTTCGGGTTCGCGGTCTCCTCGGGTGATGACCCCCGGGCCCGGGACATCGACCTCGCGCCGAACTGGGTCGCGCGCAACCGCGGCCGGGCGATCCCGCGCTGGCGGGCGACGGCGGGGCGCGGCCTCGACCCGAACAAGGCCGACTACCCGACGTTCGCGGGCAAGTGGCTGCTCGTGCACATGTGGAACTGCGAGAGCGTCGAGCCGGGCCGCGACATCCCCGAGCTGATGCGCTTCGACCAGGGCTGGCGGCGCGAGCACCCCGGCGAGGAGCCGCCGTACCGCATCGTGCTGCTGCACAGCGGCGGGGCGAAGACGCTCGCCGAGCTCGACGAGCAGATCGCCCACCTGCAGCTCCGCGAGAACCACTGGGGCGGCCAGCCGCTGCCGTTCCCGATCCTGCTCGATCCCGAAGAGCGCACCCGGGAGGTGTGGCGGACGCGGTGGCGGCGCGCGACGCTGCTGTTCGATCCGCGCGGGCGGCTCTGGGGCGAGACCGACTGCCACGCCGACCTCGCGCTCGCCGTCAAAGGTGAGCTGGAGCCGGCGGTGCCCGCGCGGCCCAAGAAGAAGTAGCGGGGCGCGCTCGCGGCGGGGATGCTGCGCGCAATGGCTGACCTGCTCGAATTCGTTCCGAACTTCTCCGAGGGCAAGGACCAGGCCCTCGTCGACGCCATCGTCGCCCAGATGACGGCGGTGTCCGGCGTCACCTGCCTCAGCGCGGAACTCGACGGCAGCCACCACCGCGCCGTGGTCACGCTCGCCGGGGACAAGGACGCCGTCGCCGAGGCCGCGGTCGTCGGCTGCAAGGCGGCGATGGAGCGCATCGATCTGCGTGGCCACGTCGGCGAGCACAAGCGCATGGGTGCTATGGACGTCTGCCCGTTCGTGCCGCTCGGCGACACCACCATGGACACCGCGGTCGCGACGGCGCGCGCCGTCGGCGAGCGCATCGGCGCCGAGCTGTCGCTGCCGGTGTTCCTCTACGCCGAGGCCTGCACGCGCGAGGAGCGCCGCAAGCTCGGCAACATCCGCAACAAGCAGTTCGAGGGCCTGCAGGACCTCGTCGGCAGCGACGACGACTACGCGCCGGACTTCGGCCCCGCCCGCATGCACGAGACCGCGGGTGCGGTCGGCGTGGGCGCACGCAAGTTCCTGATCGCCTACAACGTCAACCTGCAGACCCAGGACGTGCAGGTCGCCAAGGACATCGCCAAGGCCGTGCGCGAGAAGGACGGCGGCTTCCCGAAGGTGCAGGGCATGGGCTTCTTCCTCGACGACAAGCAGGTCGCGCAGGTGTCGATGAACCTGCTCGACTTCGAGACCACGTCGATCCGCGCGGTGTTCGACAAGGTCAAGGAGCTGGCCGCCGCGCGCGGCGTAGAGGTCGCCGAGAGCGAACTGATCGGGCTCGCGCCCGCCGCGGCCATCGACGCGGAGCTCGCCGCGCACATCCAGCTGCCGGACTTCGACCCGACGCAGTCAGTGGTCGAGGCCAAGCTGGCGCAGGGGAGCTGAGCGCGGCGTGAGCCGTCGTCGTCCGTCCGGGTTCGTGCTGCTGCTCGTCGCCGTGTCCGCGGCGCTGCTGGCGGTCATCGTGGCCCCGTTCGCGGCGTCGTTCTTCGCGGCCGCGGTGCTCGCGGGCGTGCTGCACCCGACCAAGGAAGCGGTCGCCGAGCGGCTCGGCGGCCGCAGCGCGACGGCGGCGTTCGTGGTGACGGTCGGCGTCACGCTGGTGGCGGTCGGCCCGCTCGCGGGGCTCTGCGTGTTAGTCGACAAGCAGGCGACCGCGCTCTACGTGCGCGAGGTCGAGGGCTTCCGCACCGGCGGCGTCGAAGGCCTGGTCGACGGCCTGGCCGACGCGCTGCAGGCGCCTGCGCACTGGATCGTCGAACACTGGCCGGGCGGCTTCCGCGTGCTCGGCGAAGAGGCGGGCGCCGAGCTCGGCATCTCCGGCGTGCAGATCGAGGCCGCGACGAGCGTCGTGGCCGCGATCCTCGACGGCCTGGCGACGGTGCTCGTCGACCTGAGCGTGCTGGTGCTGACCCTCTACTTCCTCCTGGAGCAGGGCAAGGCCCTGGTCGCGTGGGTGGTCGACGTCATGCCGCTGGACCGCGCCGAGGCCGAGCGTCTCGTCGCGGAGTTCCGGGACGTCACGCGCGCGGTGTTCGGTGCGACCGTGCTGACCGCGCTGATCCAGACGGCCATCAGCTGGGTCGGCTACGCCATCGCCGACATCTCCTACCAGCCGATCGCGCTGCTCTTGACCTTGGTCTGCGCGGTCATCCCGGTCATCGGCGCAGCGGCCGTCGTGATCACGATCGGCGGGCTGCTTTGGCTCGAGGGTGCGACCGGCATGGGGGTGTTCCTCGTCGTCTGGGGACTGCTGCCGGTCGGGTTGAGCGACAACCTGCTCAAGCCGTGGCTGGCGCAGGGCAAGATCAGCCTGCCGGGCCCGGTCGTGCTGTTCGCGATGCTCGGCGGCGCTGTGGTGTTCGGCGCGTTCGGCATCGTCGCGGGCCCGTTGATCGTCGCGTTCTTCCTCGCGTCCCTACGTCTGCTCTCGCGCCGTGATGCCGCGAGCGCCTGAGTCCTTCTGCGGCGACGCCGCGCTGCGTAGGCTTGCCGCATGACCGTTGCCGCCGCGCGTGAGGTCGTCGTCGACCTCCAGGACCTGAGCAAGCAGTTCGGTGACCACACCGCGGTCGACCACCTCTCGCTGCAGGTCTTCCGCGGCGAGATCCTAGCCCTGCTCGGACCCAACGGCGCCGGCAAGACGACGACCATCCGGATGCTGATGGGCATCCTGTCCGCGAGTAGCGGCACCGCGAAGGTCTGCGGCCTCGACTGCTTCCAGGACCGCGCGGCCGTCATGCAGCGCGTCGGCTACCTGCCGGACGAGCCGATGTTCTACGAGCACCTGCGGGGCGGCGAGATCGCGCGCTTCTGCGGCAGGATGAGGGGCATCCCCGACGAGGTCACCGTCGCCCGCATCCGCGCGCTCGCCGAGCGGCTGGCGCTGGCCGACGCGCTCGACGAGTACGCGGTCAACTACTCGATGGGCACGCGTAAGAAGCTCGCGCTCGCCTGCGCGATGCTGCACGAGCCCGAAGTGCTCGTGCTCGACGAGCCGACCAACGGGCTCGACCCCATGGCGACGCGCGCCCTCCTGGAGCTCGTCCGCGAGCTGGCCGCGGCCGGCACGGCGATCTTCTACAGCACGCACCTGCTCGAGCAGGCGGAGAAGCTCTGCCACCGGGTCGCGATCGTGCACGGCGGCGCGCTCGCCGCGCTCGGCCCGCCCGACGAGCTCCGCAGGGACGTCGCGCCCGGCGGCTCGCTCGAAGACGTGTTCTTCCAGGTCGCGCAGCGGCCGCGGGGCGGCGAGCAGGCCGCTGGCGAGGAGGGCGACGCGTGACGTTCCGCCCGCCGGGGACCCTGCGCGTGCTGCGCACCCTGGCGTGGACCTCGGCGATGCGGCTGTTGCGCTCGGCGAGCGTCCAGCGGGCGCGGCGCCAGGCTGCGTCGCCCGACAGCCGCAGCAGTCGCGGCGCTTCGTCGCGGCGAAGGTCGGGCGCGGGGCTGACGTGGATGATCGGGCTGCTGCTGCCCGTCTTCGTGGTGCAGGCGCTCGTGATGTCGGACCGCGCGGTCTGCAACCTCGTCGCCGGTGCGCACGCGGTCGCGCCGGGCGACGGTCAGCTGGTGCTGTCGCCGGACCTCTACTGGGACCTCTACCTCGTCGCGGAGGGCAACTCCAGCCGCCAACGGCTCGCCTCGGTGCTCGACGAGTACGGCGTCGACGAACAGCACCGCCCGCCGCGCGCGCGGATCGAACAGAGGGCCGCGCAGCGCGGCAGCGCAGGCTTCGCGCTCGCCGAGTCGTTCGCCGAGCGGGGCGCGTCGGGGCTGCGATGGCGGAGCGAACCTGCCAAGGACGTCTTCGCGGCGAGCGTCGCGGTGGTCCTCCTGCTGCTGACGCTGGCGTGCCTCTGCAGCGCGTTCGGGGCCCGGAACACCGCGCTCGGCGGCCGCGGGGAATGGGTGCAGTGGTGGTTGATGACCTTCCCGGTGGCGACGCGGTCGCTGGTCGTCGCGCGCGCGCTCGAGTACTGCCTCGTGCAGCTGCTGCCGTGGTTCACGCTGTTCCCGATCACGTGGGCCGCGCTCGCAGCCCTCGGAGCGGGGTGGGCGCTGCCGCTCGCGGCCGCGGGCACGCTGGCGGTTGCCGCGCTCGTCGGGGTGGTTCGTCTATGGGGTGAGAGTTGGCTCCGCCTGCGCTGCTCGCTGCGCACGCGTCGCAACGTCCAGGGCGCGTGCACGCTCGGCCTGCTGGTGTCGATGGCGGCCGTGTTCTGGGTCGCCTTCAGCGAGTCGCCGCCGCTCGCGTTCTTCGACTTCGCCGTCGAGGCGCCTGCGGCGCTGGCCCTGCTGCCGGGTGCGTGGCCGGTCGGCGCGCTCGGCGTCGGCGGCCTCGCGGTCGCTGCAGGCGTCGGCGTGCCGGCGGCCGCGTTCGTGGGCTCCGTGGCAGCGACGACGCGCTGCCTGCGCGGCGGCGCTACCGACGCGGCGGGCGTCGAGCGCGCCGCGCCGGGCGCGTGGATGCGGGGCGCGGGCCTGGGCGTATGCGGCAAGGAGCTGGCGCTCCTGCGTCGGGACCGCACGTTCTTGGTGCAGGCTGTCGTGGTGCCGATGGCGATCATCGCGCTGCAGTTGATCGTCAACCCGAGGCTCGGCGACGCCCGCGGACCGGGCGTGGCGATCATCGCGTACGTGGTGGGCTTCTACGGCGCGATGGGCGGGTGCTTCCAGGTGCTCAGCTCCGAGGGACGGGCGCTCTGGCTGCTCTACGCGCTGCCGGTGAGCGTCGAGGAGGTCTTCCGCCAGAAGGCGCGGCTCTGGGCGATCATCTGCTGCTGCTTCGCAGGCGTCGCCGCGGTCGTGTTCTCGACCCGCGCAGGTGCGGACCTGGACGTGCTCTCCGAGCAGCTGGTGTTCGTGCTGTTCGGGGTCTGGAGCTCGGCGCACATCGCAGCGTCGCTCAGCGTGCTCGGCGCGAACACGACCCAGGACGCGGTGCAGCGCCAGCTCAAGCAGAGCTACGTCTGGCTCTACCTGCTGCTCGCGGGCTCGTACTCGGTCGTGCTGTCGATGCCGGCGCTCGAGCACCGCGTCGCGGGCGCGGCCGCGTTCGCGACGGTCGCCTATGCGATGTGGCAGCGCGCCGCCGACCGCATGCGGTGGCTGCTGGATCCGGTCGGCGAGGCCGCGCCGCGCCTGACCGTCATGGACGCGGGCGCTGCGACGCTCGTGTTCTTCGTGCTGCAGCTCGTGGCGTCCCGACTCATCTGGCCGCTGGCCGGCGCGGCGCTGCACGCCCGCACGCTCGGGTTCGTCACCGCGGGCGCTGTGACGCTTTGCTGGTCGTTGCTGCGGCTGCGCGCGCGCGGCGTGCCCGTGTTCTCCGAGCTGGGCCTGCGCGCCTCCGGTCGGAGTCGGGTGAGCGGGGTCGCGACCGGACTCGCTGTCGGCGCGGCGCTGGGCGCGATCGGGCTCTGGTACGCGCAGCTGCTCGAACGGCTCGCGCCCGGCGCGACGTCCGTCGGGGCGCCTGCGCAGTTCGCGTCTTCGCTCGCGGTGGCCGTGCTCGCAGCGCCTGTCGTCGAGGAACTCCTGTTCCGCGGCCTGCTGCTCGGCGGCTTGCTGCGGCAGGCGACGCCGCTCGTCGCGGTGGTCTGGAGCGCGCTGCTGTTCGCGTTCGTGCACCCGATGCCGTGGTGGCCGCTCGTGTTCGTGTTGGGCGTCCTGTGCGCCGCGCTCCGGCTCCGCTCCGGCAGCCTCTGGGCCTCCGTTTCGCTGCACGCCGCCTACAACGTGGTCGTGGTCGGCTTGGCGTGACGGGCGCGATCTGACATGCCCGGCGCGTCGCCGCGCGCGCCGCTCACATGCCGCTGTCGGCGTCGCCGCGCGCGCGCAGCTCGATGCTCAGCGCGACGGTCTCGGGCTCGTCGGGGAGGCCGCGGACCACGAGCACTTCGATCACGTCGCCGGGCTTGCGCCCCGACAGCACCGGGCCGAGCTCGTGGAACGCCCGCACCGGCGCGCCGTCGATCGCGACGATCACGTCCCCGTGCTGCTCGATCTGGGGGCCGCCCGCGGTCTCGCGGATGCGGAAGGGGCGCAGGCCCGCGTCCGCTGCGCCGAATCCCTGGGCGACGGCTTGCGCGATGGCGCCCGACGAGTAGGGCAGGCCGAGGTCGGCCTTGAGCCGGTAGCTGCCGTACTCGCCGCGCTGCACGCCGAGCAAGGCCTTGGTGGACTTGCGGCCGAGCAGCCGGGGCACGATCTCGTTGACGGTGTCCACGGGGACCGCGAAGCCGAGGCCGGCGTTCGCGCCGCTCGGCGAGTAGATCGCCGTGGTCACGCCGATCAGCCTGCCCGCCGAGTCGAGCAGCGGGCCGCCCGAGTTGCCGGGGTTGATCGCGGCGTCGACCTGGATGAGGCCGTGCATGAGGTTGCCCTCCTTGGCCTTCAACGTGCGGTTGAGCGCGCTGACGACGCCGGTGGTCATCGACTGGTCGAAGCCGAACGGGTTGCCGATCGCGATGGCGGTCTGGCCGACGCGGAGGTCGGACGAGGTCCCGAGCGTGATCGGCGTCAGGCCACCGACCGCGCCCCGCAGCTGCAGGACCGCGAGGTCGTGGTCGGGCGAGGCGTTGAGCACGTCGGCGCGGTAGTTGCGTCCGGCGACCGTCACCTCGACCTCGCGCGCGCCCCGCACCACGTGGTGGTTGGTGACGACCACGCCCGCGTCGTCCCAGACGAAGCCGCTGCCCGAGCCGCGCTGCTGCTCGACCGCGCCCCAGCGGTTCGCGACCAGCGACTGCGTGTTGATGTGGGCCACCGACGGCGACGTGCGCTCGAAGACGTCGACGAAGCTCTGCTCGAGCGGGGCGAGCGCTCCGCGCGCTGTCACCGGACGCGGCGCGGCGCTCGGCGCAGGCGCGAACAGGCCGCTGCGGTCGAGCACCAGGTAGAGCGCCAGCGCCAGCGCCGCGCCCGCGAACGCGAGCGGCAGCGGGCTGGGCCTCGGCGGGGAGAACGGCGTGTAGGAGTTGCTCATCGGCGCTCCTTGCTGGCGCAGGCGCCTCGCACGAGGCGCCCGCTACTCGGGCTTGGGCCAGAGATCGCGCCAGTCGCCGCTCGGGCTCTTGGACTGCGCGCGCAGCATCGGCATCGCTTCGGGGTGCACCTCGACCTGCTCCATCGCCGTCTCGCTCAGGATTTGGCCGCAGTCCTCGACGATGCCCTCGGCGTGCATGCCGTGGTACTCGTAGATGTGCTTGGGCGTGCCCGACTTGCTGAACTTGACCACGGCGCGCGCCAGCTGCGGCATGCCGAGGATCGAACCCAGGTTGTCGAGCAGGCCGATCTCGCCGTCGTGCACGGAGACGACCGGCACGCGGCTGCCCGCGAGCCCGACCGCGCCGAGCGCGTCGACCGGCCCGCCGCTCGGGCGGAGGTGCAGGCGGCCGGTGACGCCGAGGGTCTGCTTGAGGTGCGCGAAGCCGTCCTTCCTGCCGAGCTCGCCGCAGAGCAGGTCGGGCGACGAGACGACGGTGACGTTGGCGTAGACGCCGCGGTCGAGCAGCTGCTCGGACGCCGCGATCGCTTCGGGTACCAGCGCGCCCATGACGAACAGCTCGACGACGTTCTCGCCGGGGCTGTAGCCGTTGTAGCCGCGCCAGTCGATCAGGCGGAAGCCGCCGGCCAGCGAGTGCTCCTTGACCGTCGCGAGGATCTCGTCCTCGGACTGCGTCGGCACCTCGGCTTCGTGCAGCCCGCCGTCCTCGGCGGTCAGGCCGAGCGCCGCGCCGTCGGGCATGTCGACCTTGAACTGCACCTGGCGCTTGAGCCACGCCATCATGTCCTTCTGGTTCAGCGCGCGCGTCACCGCGCGGACCAACACGCCGCTGCGGCCCTTGTTCTCGCCCGAGAAGTGGCGGCGGATCGCGTCGCAGAGGATCCACTCCATCTCGATCGCGAACGCCGGCTCCCAGGTGATCAGGTTCGGGATCTGGATGTCGCTCTTCCAGCTGTGCTGCGCGCCCTCGGGGGCGAGCGTGATGCCCGACGGCGTGCCGACGAGGATGAACGAGCTGCCCCAGTAGAGGTTGTAGTAGAGCTGGTCGAGGGCCCGTTTGATGAAGAAGTCGTAGACCGTCATCATCGGCAGGAACGGGATGCCGGCGACGTCGCCCATCTTGCCGAAGCTGCCGACTGCGGTCATGCAGTTGGCCTCGGCGATCTCGAAGCGGATGTGGCGCGTCCACGCTTCGTCGGTCGGCGCCAGCTCGGGACGCAGGCGCTCGTGCAGGTCGAGCTTCGACTCCCAGTTCTCGTCGTGCTTGGGCCCGAAGATCTTCTCGTCCATCGCCGGGTTGATATTGGTCGAGGTGCCGACGTCGGGCGCCATCGTCATCATCAGGTCCGCGAGCGGGTTCCACTTCGCCTCAGCCTCGGTCAGCTCCTTGCCGGCCTTCTTCTCCATGCCGGCCTGCTTCAGCTCGTCGTAGACGCCGATCCGCACCAGCTTGGCGGCGAGCTGGCCCCACCTCCACTGGGTGTGGGTGGTCGGCGCGAGCTTGAGGTTGATGTCGAGCGACTCCGGCAGGCCGCCCTTCTCGTCCACCTGCTGCTGCACGCGCGCGCGGTTGGCCTGCGCCTGCGCCTCGATGGCCTGGATGCCGAGCCGCAGCTCTTCGCCGCGCATCGACGCGAACTTGCCGCCGTCGCTGCCGGCCTCGAGCCGGACGAACGGCCGGTCGAGCGAGAGCCCCTGAGCCTCGAGCACGGCTATGACCTCTGCCTCGTCGGGCATCGCCGAGTGGTTGCCGTTGGCGGCGACACACTCGAGGCCGCGTCCCTTGACCGTGTGCATCAGGATCAGGGTCGGGCGTAGCTTGTCCCGCTTGGAGTCCTCCAGCGCCGCGACGATTGCCTCGTGGTCGTGGCCGCCGGTGTCGAAGAACAGCCGCACGACGTCCTCGTCCGAGAGCGACTCGATGAGCGCCTTGGCGTCGGGCTCGGCGCCGATCACGGCTTCGCGCATCAGCTGCGCGTCGCGCTTCCAGATCAGCGCCTGGTAGTGGTAGTCGGTCAGCCCGCTCTCGAACACGCGCCGCAGCGCGTCGCCGCCGTCCTGCGCGAACACGGACTCGCGGAAGTTGCCGTGGCGGAGCTGGATGACCTCCCAGCCGTTGGCGATCGCCGTGCGCCCGATGCGGTCGGCGTCGGTGCCCTGCAGGCCGCGGTTGTTCGGGATGCGCGTGCCGTCGAGGTTCTGCCGGTTGTAGTCGATGATCCACGTGACGTTGCCCAGCTCGCGCTCGGCAACCTCGGGCAGCACCTCGAGCAGGGAACCCTCGCGGAACTCGCTGTCGCCCATCATGCACCAGAAATGCGGCTCGTCGACGTCCCAGCCGTGCTGGTTGGCGTAGCGGTACGCCAGCGCCTGGTAGACGGCGACGACCGGCGGGATGCCCACCGAACCCGAGGGCAAGAAGCGCCAGCTGTCCGGGTCGGCTTCGGCGTGGTAGCTCTGGAACACAGGCTTGCCGTCGAACGAGAAGCTGCGCAGGCGGTGCATGACCGCCTCGCTCTCGTCCTCGTCGAACCAGGTCCCGTCGGGGTGGCGGAACAGGCCCATCGCGTGGTGCAGCGAGTGATCCACCGGCGAGCTGTGCGGCTTGCAGCAGATGAAGTCGCCGGGACGCCGGACCATGAGGTGCAGCGCCGACATGAAGTCGAGGCTGGAGGCGCAGGCGGCGGGGTGGCCGCCTACCTTGGGGTCGGTCTTGTCGGCGTCGTCGCGGTGGTTGGCGATGTGGATCATCGCGACCATGTGGGCGAACGCGCGGCGCGCGACCTGGTCGACCAGGGCGAAATCAGACTTCGTGGCGGACGTCATCAGTGGGCAGTCTTCGGGGGGTTCTGCAGCCCTGTGAAGTTAGGGCCTTACGG
>JBERSB010000162.1:0-9455 GCA_041236755.1 Luminiphilus sp.
TGATGCGGACAAGTGCTGAGGAGCGGAAGGGGAGACCCGCCGAAGGCGCGGAGATCATGACCAGACGGCAAGCCGAAGGCGAGAAGGTTTGCGTCAAAGCGGACCGCTAGTGCCTACCTCCGTCACACCACCTAGTAGTTGGCGTCATACTTGACGTATCGTCATATTTTTTATCTAATCGTCAACTCCCTCCCTGCTCGAGGACCAGAGCCCTCCCCCACGATCCCATGCTGCACCAACCACACGCGCTGCTGCGGGTGGCCTACCGGGCCGCCCAGCAGGTCGTCCAGAGCCCCGTTCTGGCCGAGGAGGCCTCCGAGCGGGCCATCCACGAGCTCACGCTCGCGATCCTGGAAGGCAGCCCGCCGCACAGCCCCAAGGCGTGGCTGCGCACGGTCGCGAGGCGGTCGGCGTGCGCGATCCTGCGCTCCGAGTGGGCGCGCACCAAGGCGATGGACCTCGACGGGGTCGCCGACCAGCCGCGCACGCAGGCTGCGCCCGCAGCCCAGAGCGGGTGGGTCCGCGAGCACCTCGAGAACGCGCTCACCGAGCGGCAGCGCGACGCGTTCCGGGCAGCCATCAGCTGCAACACGACCCGCGCAGCGGCGCGGACCTGCGGCATGGAGCCGCGCGACTTCCGACGGTCGCTCGCGTCGATCTCGCGGCGCGCGCGGCAGCTGCTCGACCAGCACCCGCTGCTCGATGACCAAGAGCCGCCGGGCAGCGAACCCGGCCTGACGCCGTGAGCCCATCCGGGTCGCGTCGAGGGCGCTGGCGCCGCGCCCGCCCGTCGGCGATCCTGCGCGCATGCAGAGAGCCCTCTTCGTCGTTTCGTTCGCGCTGCTGGCGCAGGCCGTGACCAGCCAGCAGAAGAACCCCGGCTACACCGACACGCCCGTGCTCCCCGACGGCTTCCGCGTGCACGACGCGAACCGGCCGCGGCCCGCCGCGGTCGACCCCGGGCCCGGACCTGCGCAGCCGATGCCCGCACCCAAGGACGCCGTCGTGCTGTTCGACGGCACCAACCTCGACGCCTGGCAGGGGCGCAAGGGCGAGGCCGCGTGGAAGCTCGTCGAGGGTGGCGCGATGGAGGTCAGCCGCACCGGCGACATCCGCACCAAGCAGGAGTTCGGCGACTGCCAGCTGCACATCGAGTGGATGGCGCCGCCGCCCAAGGGTCACGGGCAGGGCCGCGGCAACAGCGGCGTGTTCTTCTTCGGGCGCTACGAGGTGCAGGTGCTCGACAGCTTCGAGAACCCCACCTACGCCGACGGCCAGGCCGCGGCGATCTACGGCCAGAAGCCGCCCTACGTCAACGTGACGCGGCCGCCCGGCCAGTGGAACGTCTACGACATCGTGTTCGTCGCGCCGCGCTTCGGCGACGACGGCGGGCTGCGTTCGCCCGCGAGGCTGACCGTGATCCACAACGGCGTCGTGGTGCAGCTGGACGAAGATCTGCTCGGGCCGACGTCGCACAAGTCGCTGCCGCGCTACCGCGCGCACGGGCCCAAGGGCCCGATCAAGCTGCAGGACCACGGCAACCCGATGCGCTTCCGCAACATCTGGGTGCGCCCGATCACGCTGGAGCGGCCGACACCCGCGGCGGCGAAGTAGCCTCGCTCTGCGGCCGCTGCCGGGCGCAGCTTCGCGCCGGGCTCCTCGCGCATGCCCCGGAGTCGGGGACCGCAGGCGAGGAGCAGCCGCAGGCCGGGGCCGCGGCACAACCTGGAGCCGACGGCCCACCGGCCGCCGGCTTCAGGATCCGCCCGATCAGGATCCGCCCGATCAGGATCCGCCCGATCAGGATCCGATCGTGACCGCGAGACCTTGCGTGAGCTGGAAGGGACAGCTCGGGTTGGCAGGATCGAGCCAGAGGTACTGGAACCCGAGCTGGCCTCCGCAGAGCGCGGTGTTGGCCGGGACGTCGATCGTTAAGATCGCGCCGCCGTCCGCATTGGTCGGGTTCGTGAAGATCCCGTCCAACAGCGCCAGCTCGACGTTCAGCGTGCAGCCGCCGCCCAGCGAAAGCGGGATCGTGACGGGCGACGGCGAGCCGACGGCCAGCAGGGCCACCGACGAGACCGGGCCGTTGCGCAGACGAGTCGTCAGCGGGGCGCCGATCGCCGGCGGGCCGCCGCCGTTCAGGATCTCACCGGCCGAGGCCGTGCCCTGCTGCGCCGCTACGCCGGCGGTGCCGCAGCCCGTCGGGACGACCACGCGGAAGTTGTCGAGCACGCACCACTGCGCGTCGGGGTTCGAGCCCAGCGAGCTGAACGGGTCCTCGAAGCCGATCATCGCGTAGCCGTTGACCGGGTTGGTGAGCTGGGTGGGACATCCCGGGTTGGCATTGGGACCGAAGAACTCGACGCCGTTGAAGTAGACGCGGACGCCGAGACCGTTGTCGTCCACGTCGATGTCGACGCGCACCCACGTGTTGGCAGCGCAGCCGTTCGGGCCACCGATCGAGTTGCTGTCGAACGCCGCGTTGAACGGGACGTCCTCACCGGGCTGGAGGTCGCCGAGGTCGCAGAGCTCGAGGTCTCCTTCGTTGATGGCAGCGTCTTCGGTGCCGTAGCCGTTCTCGCCGGCGAGCCAGCCGTAGACGCCCTGGGTGCCGCCACCGCGGTTGTTGCGGGCCTCGATGATGTTCGGGTCCCCGTCGACGCCGACGCCCCACAGGAGCTGCTCGGTCGAGCCGTTCGGCAGCGGGACCGGGACGTTGATCCAAGCGTCGAACGACAGGCGGTGCCGGCCGCTGTAGGTGACCGGCGTCGAGCCGGCCAGGATGTTGACGCCGGCCGCGAAGCCCTGGGTGACGTTGCACTGCACCAGGACGCCTCGCCCGGGCGCGCCGCCTGCGATCGGTCGCGGGGCTTCCGGCAGCGCGAACGTCTGGCTGCCGACCGTCATGTTGGCGTAGTCGACGTAGGACACGATGCAGTCAGGCTGCGAGATGACGGTGACGTCTGCAGTGGCCTGGCTGTCGAAGGTCTCGGCGAACTGGGCACGAACGCCCGAGACGGCGAGGAGACCGACGGTGAGGGGGAGGAGTGGGTTTGCGAGTCTGTGCATGGCAGTGGAACCGTGATTCTTTGGGACTTCCCTTACGGCTGCATCGTAGGCGCCGCGGGACGAGCGGCAAGCTTTGCGCCGCCTGCCGGCTGCGCCTGCGTCAGCATGTTGCACGCGCGACACGCCATTGCGTCACAGAGAAGACCTCGACCGGCCGCGTGCGCCCGTAGCAGCAGAGCGCGACCGCGCCCCCCATGCCTCAGCTCGGCAGCACGACGCGCCCCGAGGCCATGGCCGCGCGCACCCGGAGCAGCTCCTGGTGGTCTGGTCGGTGCACGTGGAGCGGCAGCCGCTGGAGGCGCGCGTCGTCGCGCGCGAACGGCGGCGTCGTCGTCTCGAGCAGGTCGCTCCAGACGCGGACCGGGGCGCTGTAGAACACCCGCTCGAACGGCCCCAGCTCCTGCTCGCAGTCCGCCAGCCGCTCGCAGGTCTCGACCAGCAGGCTCTTCCAGTTCTGCAGCCGCAGCCTGGAGCCGTAGCGCGACTTGCCGCGCGTCTTGAGGTGCGTCACCTGGCTTCGTCCGTTGCCTCGGACCACGTATTTCCTCACCGCCTTGTGCTGCAGCAGCTCTTCGCCGCGCCAGCACCCGAACGCCATCGCGCCCGCCTGCAGCAGCACGACCAGCTGGACCTCGTCCAGGTTCGTGAAGCGCTCGACGTAGTCGCCGATCCGCTCGCCGTCGCGCGCGCGCGGGGCGACCAGCGGGAGCTGCAGCGCAGCCCCGTCGCGCGCCGCCTCGAAAGCCGCTCCCCCACGAACCGCACACGCCGCCGGGAATCGCTGCCAGAACGCCTCGGCCTGCTCGTGCAGCTGCGCGAGCGGGAACCGGATGGTGCGAGGCGCGGGCGCGTCCGTCATGACCCGGGAGACGTTACCCGCGACTGCCGCGAAGGGATCGGCCGACGACCTGCTATGCTCCGCGGCGCTATGAGCGAAGCGAACACGGGCTACCGGGTCGCGGTCGTGGGCTCCGGCCCCGCCGCCTTCTACACGGCAGAAGCGCTGTTCAAGTCCGAAGTGGGCGGCGTGCAGGTCGACCTCTTCGACCGGCTGCCGGTCCCGTTCGGGCTGGTCCGCGGCGGCGTCGCGCCCGACCACCAGAAGATCAAGAGCGTCACGCGGGTCTACGACAAGATCGCCGCCAACGACGGCTTCCGGTTCTTCGGCAACGTGCAGCTCGGCCGCGACGTCTCGGTCGAGGACCTGAACGCGCGCTACCACCACGTGGTCTACGCGTTCGGCTGCGAGAGCGACAACAAGCTCGGCATCGACGGCGAGGACCTCGACGGCGTCTACGCCGCGACCGACTTCGTCGGCTGGTACAACGGCCACCCCGACCACCGCCACCACAGCTTCGACCTCGCCAACGCCAAGCGGGTCGCGCTCGTCGGCAACGGCAACGTCGCGATGGACGTCGCGCGCATCCTGCTCGAGGATCCGGACGTGCTCGCCAAGACCGACATCGCCGAGCACTCGCTCGCCACGCTGCGCGAGAGCAAGGTCGAAGAGGTCGTCCTGCTCGGCCGGCGCGGCCCCGCGCAGGCGGCGTTCTCGCCCAAGGAGATCGAGGAGATCCACGGCATCGACGGCGTCGACGTGGTCGTGCTGCCCGAGGACGGCGAGCTCGACGAGCTCAGCGCGCAGTGGCTCGAGGCCGAGGGCGCGCGCAGCCAGCAGCGCAACGTGAAGTTCATCCAGGATCGCGCCGCGGCCGGCGAAGGCGCGGGCAACAAGCGCTTGAGCTGCCGTTTCCTGGTGGCGCCGACCGCGCTGCACGGCGAGTCCGGCAAGCTCGCCGCCGTCACGATCGGCCACATGCAGCTGCAGGCCGACGACTCGGGTACGCCGCGGCCGCGCGCGACCGGCACCGAGGAGCGGCTCGACGTCGACCTCGTGTTCAAGGCGATCGGCTACCGCGGCGAGCCCGTGCCGGGCGTGCCCTTCGAGGACCGAAAGGGGATCGTGCCCAACGTCGACGGCCGGGTCGTCGAGCAGCTGGGCGGCGACGTGCGCGCGGGCCACTACTGTGCGGGCTGGTGCAAGCGCGGGCCGACCGGCCTGATCGGCACCAACAGCCTGGACGCCAAGGACACCGTCAAGGCGATGCTCGAGGACCACGGCGCAGGCGTCGTGCAGCAGCCGAGCCAGGGCGACGTGCAGGACTTGCTCAGTGAGCGCGGCGTCCACGCGGTCACCTGGCAGGACTGGCAGCGCCTCGACGAGTGGGAGCGCCAGCAGGGCGAAGAGCGCGGCAAGCTGCGCCACAAGCTCGCCAGCGTCGAAGAGCTGATGGGCGTGATCGCCGAGCTGCGCGGCAAGTGACGTCACCCCTCCCGCTGTTCGCCGCCTGCCAGCCGGGCCTCGAACCGTTCTTGATCGCCGAGCTCGAAGCGCTCGGGCTGCACGCCGATCCCGTCGGCGGCGGCGCGACGTTCGAGGGGGACGTCGAGGCGCTGATGCGCGCGTGCCTGTGGCTCGGCACGGCCAGCCACGTGCGCGTACGGCTGGCGCGCTTCCGCTGCCGCGCGCTCGGAGAGCTCGAGCGCAAGGCCGCCGACTTCACGTGGCGCGACTGGCTGAGGCCGAACGTGCCGGTCGACCTCACCGCGTCGTCCAAACGCTCGCGCGTCTACCACACCGGCGCCGTCCGCGAGCGGATCCACAACGCGATCGGCCGCGCGTTCGGGCAGCCGCCGATGCTCGCCAAGGACGGCGACGAGGTCACAGCACCGCTGAACGTGCGCTTCTTCGACGACACGTGCACGATCTCGCTGGACGCGACGTCGACGCCGCTGCACCGACGCGGCTACCGGCTCGACGGCCGCAAGGCGCCGCTGCGCGAGGACCTCGCACACGCGCTCGTGCTGGCGAGCGGCTTCGGGCCGGGCGACGCGCTGCTGGACCCGTTCTGCGGATCGGGCACCGTCGCGATCGAGGCGGCCGGGATCGCGCGCTGCGTGCCGCCGGGGCGGCTACGGGCGCCAGCGCTGCAGCACAGCGCGCGCTTCGACCCGGACGTCTGGCAGCGGCTGCTCGACGAGGTCCAGCCCAACGACGAAATGCCCCAGATCGCGTGCAGCGACCGCGACGCCGGCGCGGTCGAAGCGACGCGCGCCAACGCAGCGCGCGCAGGCCTCGCGGAGTGGCTCTCGTGCGACGAGCACGCGCTCGCAGCGCAGCCATGGCTCCAGGAAGGCGGCGCGCCTGGGCGCGGCGTCGTCGCGACCAATCCGCCCTACGGCGTGCGGGTCGCCGGCAAGAGCCCGCTCTTGCCCCTCTACCAGACGCTCGGGCACCGCGTCGGGCGCATGGGGCCCGGCTGGCGCGCGGCGATCCTGGCGCACGACGTGCGGCTCGCGCGGCGCACCGGCCTCTCGCTGGAGCCGGCGTTCACGACGCGGCACGGCGGCCTCAAGGTCACCGCCATGGCGAGCAGCGCGACAGACGCGGCAGCGCCCGAGCAAGGCTGAGCCGGACTGCTTGACGGACGTTTGCGTGTTCGGATAGCACCCGCGCATGCGATCCGCTGCTCCTTGCCTGCTCTTGCTGCTCGCGTGCAGCTGCGCGCTCCACGACGCGGCGAGCCCGGGCGGCGGGCGCGACCACAGCGCGGGAGCCGCGCCATCGTCGCCGTTCTCGCTGGACCGCCTGCTGTCCGGGCCACCGCTCGCGGGCTCGCCGCCGTCGTCGCCGACCTGGTCTCCCGACGGGAGCAAGCTCGCGTTCCGCTGGGGCGGCCCCGACGGCGACCGCAGCGAGCTCTGGTTGGTCGACAGCGACGGCAGCGGGCTGCGGGCGCTGACCGAAGGCGCGCGCGCGTTCGCGTGGACACCCGACAGCGCCGCGTTGCTCTACGCGCGCGCCGGCGAGCTGTGGCGCGTCGACGCATCGTGCAACAGCGAGCGCATGGCCGAGCTCGGCGGGAGCGCGACCGACCTGACGGTCTCGCCCGACGGCGCGCGCGCGGCGTTCCGGCGGGACGGCGACCTCTGGATCGTCGACCTGCAGCGCAGCGCGGTGCGGCAGCTGACCCACGTCGGCGAAGCGTCGATCTCCCGGGTGCCGCTCGGCCGCTACCGCCGCGCGGACGTCGAGATCGGTCCCTACATCTGGGGCGGCCCGACCTACGCGTGGTCGCCGGACAGCCGCACCCTCGCCGTGCACCACGTCGACCGCCGGCAGGTGCGCGCCGTCCCGTTCCCCCACTACCTGGGCGACGAGACCGATCCGAACCCGGTGCGCCGCGGCTACCCGGGCCAAGCCAACGAGGCGCGCACCGTCGGCCTCGTCGACGTCGCCTCCGGCGCGCTGCGGCTGCTGGATCTGCCCGCCACGACGGCGACCCGCGTCGTCGACTTCTCCTGGTCGAAGAGCGGCCGGCTGCTGATCGACCGCGAGTCGGACACCGCCGCCGACCGCTGGCTGCACGTGCTCGAGCCGGGTGCAGCGCAGCCGCGGACCGTCTGGCACGACCAGCGCGCGTCGCGGGTCTACACGTCGTGCGGGGCCGCGTGGCATCCCGACGACCGCCACCTGATCGTGCTCAGCGACCGCGCCGACCGCTACGGGCTCTACGCGATCGACGCGAACGCGCAGCAGGCAGCGCCGCGGCTGCTGACGTCGGCCGCGTCCGACGTGACGAGCCCGCCCATGGTGACGCGCGACGGCGCCGTCTACTACCAGACCAACGACGGCAGCCCCTACGAGCTGCACGTGTGCCGCACGACGCTCGACGGCGCGCCGGTGAGGCTGACGAGCCGCGCGGGCGAGTGGCGGCCCTACCCCGCGCCCACGGGAGACAGCTACGCGTGCATCTACAGCAACGACGCGCAGCCGCCCGAGCTGTTCGTCGGCGGCGGCAGGGGCGCAGCGCCGCCTGAGCGGTTGACGACGTCGACGCCCGCCGACTTCGCCGAGCAGCCGTGGGCCGAGGTGCGCTACGCGACCTTCCCGAGCCACGTCGACGGCGCCACCCTGCACGCGCGCATCCTGGAGCCCCGCGGTCTCGACCACTCGAAGCGGCACCCGGTGCTGTTCGGGCCGGTCTACTCGAACACCGTCCGCAACCGCTGGGGCGGCTTCTACGCGATGTTCCAGCAGCTGCTGGTCGCGCGCGGCTACGTCGTGGTGCAGGTCGACGTGCGCGGCAGCACCGGCTACGGGCGCGCGTTCCGCGAGGCGTTCCTCGCCGACTTCGCAGGGCGCGACCTCGACGACCTCGAGAGCGCCGTGCGCTACGTCGAGTCGTTGCCCTACGTCGACCCCGACGCGATCGGCGTGTGGGGCAGCAGCTACGGCGGCACGCTCACGGCGTATGCGCTGTTGAAGAAGCCGGGGCTGTTCGACGCCGGCGTCGCGTGCGCCGCCGCGGTCGACCCGTTCTTCTTCGGCAGCGACGACGTCGCGATCGTCAGGACGCCGGACGAGCGGCCCGACGCGTTCGCGCGGGGCGCCGCCCAGTACGCAGACGCGCTGGAGGACCCGCTGCTGCTGATCCACGGGATGCAGGACCAGGTCGTGCCGTTCAAGACCGCGGTCTCGCTGGCCGAGGCGCTGATGCGCGCGGGCAAGGACTTCGACTTCGCGTTCGCGCCCGCGGCCACGCACGGCTGGACGAGCCGGCCGCGCTACGCCCGCTACCTGCTCGGCAAGCTGGTCGCGCACTTCGACCGGCACCTGCGCGGCCGCTGATCGACCGCGCGCGCGGCTTTGGCTTCGGTCTGGTGCACGCGCCGAGCTAGAACGGCGCCATGCCTGCCTCCAGAATCCGGCTCGCCGCGGCCTCGGCCGCCGCGCTGCTCGCGGCGTGTGCCGTCGGTCCGGCGACGACGTCCACCGACTACGAAGACCTGCTGCGGCTGTTCGCCGACTGGCGCGCCTTCGAGCAGCCGCCGCTGCGAGACGGCGCACCCGACTACACCGCGGTACGCATGGCGCGTGCGCACGGCGCGTGGCGCGGTCTCAAGGCCCGGCTGGACGCAATCGACCCGAGCAGCTGGCCGGCCGAACAGCAGGTCGACTGGCACCTCGTGCGCGCCGAGCTCAACGGCTTCGACTTCCACTGCCGGGTGCTGCGGCCGTGGCAGCGCGACCCCGCCTTCTACCAGCAGGTGTGGACGTATGAGAGCGACACGCCCGCGCACGAGGGGCCGTGCAACCACGCGCTCGTCGAGCTGTGGACCTACGAATTCCCGCTCGCGCCGGCCGAGGCGCGACGGCTGCAGCGCGAGTTGGAGACCGTGCCGCCGCTGCTCGCACAGGCGCGCGACAACCTCACGGGCAACGCGCGCGACCTGTGGATCGCGGGCGCGCGCACCATGCGCCAGCCGGCGACCGCGCTGCGCACGCTCGGCGGGCAGCTGGGAGCCGACGCGCCCGAGGC
>JBERSB010000163.1:0-3751 GCA_041236755.1 Luminiphilus sp.
ATCCCGAATAGAACGGTGCTCTTTTGAATAGGCGTGAGCTAACGGGAAGTTGCCGCCGCGAATGAGCTTGGCAATCTTTAAGGCATCAATTTTATCGTTTTTGGTTTTCCCAGCATAAATGGCTGTCATGTAGAGCGCGTGGCCGAGAATAAAGTCGATCGAGCTGTTCCGCGTCGCAGGTGAGCTGCTCGAGTCGGTCCGGCAGACCGGTGAGCCGGTGCGCCTGCTCGGCGTCACCGGCGCCGACCTCGTCGCGGCGGGCGCCGCGCCGCGCCCGGTGCAGCGCGCGCTCTTCGGGCAGGACGCAGGGGCCGCGCCCGCCGAGCAGGCCCAGCGCAGCAAGCTGCTGCAGGCAATGGACGCGATCCGCGACCGCCACGGCGAAGGCGCCGTGCGGCACGGCGGCGGCCGGCGGGCGACCAACCCCTGGGGGCCGGAAGGCCCGGCGCGAGAGGGCCGCTAGCGCTCGGGTGGCGACGCGGCCGCCTGTGTCGTGCGCCTACTAGAGGCCGTCGAGCACTTCGCGTGGGTGCTCCGCCGGCTTGACCTCGGCGTAGACCTTCTGCACGACGCCGTCGGGGCCGATCACGACGGTCATGCGCTTGGGGTGGCCCGCGCTCGCGTCGTCGGCGGCGCCGCACGCGATCCCGAGCAGCTTGTCTGTGTCGCAGAAGAGCGCATAGGGGAAGTCGAACTTCTCGCGGAAGGCGCGGTTCTCGGCGACGGAGTCGAACGACACGCCGCACACAACGGCGTTCTTCTGGTCGAACTCGGGCTTCAGATCACGGAAGCCCTTGCCTTCGATCGTTCAACCGGGGGTGTCGGCCTTGGGGTAGAACCACAGCACCAGCGTCTTGCCTGCGAAGTCGGCGAGCGTGCGCGTGGTGCCTTCGTCGTCGGCCACCGAGAAGTCGGGCGCGGGAGAGCCTGCTTGCAACATGCCGCAAGGATAGGTCGGCGCGCCAGCGATGCCACGCGCATCCGCGCGCGCGGGCTTCAGCCGCCCGTAGCCGCGCGCACGGCCTCGAGCCAGCCGTAGCCGAACCGGTCGTCGGGCTCGAGGTAGTGCCCCTCGCTCCACTCGTTGAGCGACGCGACCAGCACCAGCGGGTCCTCGCACGCGACGGGCGAACGGAACGCCCGCGCGCGCCGCAGCGCGGCTTCGAAGAGCGCCGGGTGCTCGCCGGTGACGACCGGCGACCACGGGTACTTGTCGGGGAGCTTGTCGCCGAAGTCCGCGCCGCGCGGGCTCGCGTCCCAGCCCGTGGCGACCGACGGCATGTAGGGCAGCCCGGAGCGCTCGCTGAACGACCGCCACTGGCCCGCGCGCAGCTCGGCGTAGCGACGGTAGTCCTGCGTGAAAGGACCCTTCCAGTCGGGCAGGAAGACGTAGTGCGTGACGCTGTCGAAGCCGATCTCGCGCACCTGCGGCAGCGTCTCGGCGTTGGGTTCGATCGCTGCGAGGTGCAGGTCGCGGTGGCCGTTCTGCCGCAGCCACGCGCGCGCGGCGTCGACGGCGGTCTTGGCGCCGCGCACGCCCAGCTCCTGGACGAAGAACGTCGAGTCGAAGATCGACAGGTAGCTGCGCTGCTGCACGGTGACGTAGTTGGGGCGCGAGAAGTAGCGTTCCGCGAGCATCGCCACGAACCGCACGAAGTCCTCGACGTCCGAGGGCACCTGGCGCGCCGGATCGAGCACCGGCGCGTCGGCGCGCCGGACCGGCAGCACGCGCCGCGGCATCCGGTTGGCCCACATGCACGCGAACGGCACGTCGGCGCCCGCGGGCCCGCCGAGGAAGCCCTCGTCGAGCCCGGCCTCGAATACGCGCTTGCCGCGGCACCAGAAGACGCCGAAGACGAACGCGTCAATGCCGTGGTCTCGCGCCAGCAGCACCCGGCGGCCGAGCGTGCCCGGGTCGCGGTCGTCGTACTCGCCGAGTGCCGGGACCCGCGGCTGCGCGTGGCCGTCGAACCGCGGGGCGCAGCTCCGCACGAGCTCCCACTCCGTGAAGCCCTCGTGGAACGCCCGGTCGCGCTCGGGGATCGGGTGCCAGCCCGTGTAGACGTAGGCTGCGGTGCGCATGCGCGCGCGAGCGTAGCCCGGCAGGGGCCCGCGTCGGCCGCGCGCGCGACGAATCGCGGCAGGTGCTGCTGTGCGGTCGTGATCGACGGCGGCCGGCGCCTACAATCGTCGCGCCCTGGCGCCTGCTAGCCGCATGACCGCGACCGAACGAACCGACGACCTTGGGCGCCTGCGCGCGCTGCTGCACGCGCCGCCCGCCGACGTCGCGGACGCGGTCCGGCAGCTCGCAGAGGAGCGCCGGCGCGTGTCCGACGGCGCGCTGGGGCTGGAGCTCCTCGATCGCGAACAGCGATGGCTGCAGCGCTTCCGGACGACGGGCACGCGCGCGCTGCAGGACGAACTCGCGTCCGTGCGTCGCGAGTGGCTCGCGGCGCGCGCGCGTCGCCTGACGGCGTCGCCGCCCGACGTCGGCGCGCTGCTCGACCTCGCCGAGGTCCGGGCGCTGGCTTCGGTCGCAGGCGACGGGGACCTCGTCGCCGCCTGCGAGCGCGGGATCGACGCCGGCTTCGCCGGGCTCGAGCTCGACGACGACCTGGGCGGTGAGGTGGCCGAGCGGTTCGCGCTGCTCACGTCGGCGATCGAGGACCTGGACATGGAGCTGCAGGTCGCGCTGCTCCGCAGCTCCGGCGACGTCGTGCGGCGGCTCGCCGAGATGAGCGGCTCGCGCAGATGCCGCCGCCTCGGCCGGCGGCTGCTCCGGGGCGCGGACGACCGCGAGCTGGCTCGCAGGCTGGAGCGGCGACTCGGAAGGCGTGGCGTCACCGCGCTCGAATCGACCAACTTCGTGCTGCTGCTGGTCGTGCTCGTGACGCTCGTGATCGAGGCCACGGTGCCGCTGACGCCGAGCCAGCTGGTCGTGTTCCACTGGATCGACGCGCTGGCGTGCCTGTTCTTCGTGGCCGACTTCGCGTTCGAGCTGATCCTGCACCCGTCCAGGCTCAGCTGGTTCTGGCGCAACGCGGCGACCGACCTGCTGCCCGCCGTCCCGTCGGTGCTGTTCTTGCTGCCTGCTGCGTCGGTGCACGGCGCGGCCGACAACCTCTTGCTGCTGCGGCTGCTCAGGCTGCTCCGCGTCACCTGGGCGGCGCGCTACGTGCAGGCGCTCCGGCCGCTGCTGCGATCGGCGCGTCTGCTCTTGTTCTTGGTGCGAGGCCTCGACGGGCTCGCCGCGCGCTTCTCGCGGCTGCTCAACCGCGAGTTCGTGTTCTTGCCGGCAGCCGCAGACGTGCAGCGCGCCCCGCACGAAGAGGACCTGCGCGACCTCACGTTCCACGCGCTGCAGCGCGAACACGACCTCGTCGAGCTGCTGCCCGCCGACGCGCGCAGCGCGCTCTTGTCCGAGCGGGTCGCCGACGCGCGCGCGGCGCTGAAGGACGTCGCGGGCGTCGCCGCCGTCGCGTCGCCGTCGGCCGCAGGCCTGCGCGACGTCGCGGTCGCCGACGCGATCGAGTTCCTGTGGACGCTGCGGACCCAGGACGTCGGCCGCTACCTGAAGCCGCGCGACGTGCAGGCGCTCGATCGCGTCGTGCGTGTGCTCTCGACCGTGCCGATCCGCTGGCTGCCGCTGATAGGCAGGCTCGCGGTCCACCCGATGCCGCCCAACCCCGAGGAGCGCATCGTCGCGCTGGGCCGGCGCGTGGCCGACTGGCTCGAGTCCTGGCACAGCCGG
>JBERSB010000164.1:0-11196 GCA_041236755.1 Luminiphilus sp.
ACCCGCACCTACGACGACCGGCTCGAGACGCTGGCGCACGTGCGCGAGGCGGGCGTCAAGGTGTGCTGCGGCGGCATCCTCGGGCTCGGCGAGCAGCGCGAGGGCCGGGCAGAGCTGCTGCACGAGCTCGCCAACCTCGACCCGCAGCCCGAGTCGGTCCCGATCAACACGCTGGTGCAGGTGGAGGGCACGCCGATGGACGGCGCCGAGGAGTTGGACTGGACCGAGCTCGTGCGCACGGTCGCGGCGGCCCGCATCCTGATGCCGAAGACCGCGGTGCGGCTGTCCGCGGGCCGCACTGATCTCGACGAGGCGACGCAGGCGATGTGCTTCTTGGCCGGCGCGAACTCGATGTTCGTGGGCGACGAACTGCTCACGACGCCGAATCCGGCGCCCGCGACGGACGCCGCCCTGTTGCAGAAGCTCGCGATCAACGCGGAGCCCGCCCGCGAACAGGCGTGAGCGACGGCCGGCTCGACCACGAGCTGCGCGCAGCCCACGCTGAGCGTGAGCTGCGGGGCCTCGCGCGTTCCACCAACCTCGGCGGCCCGGCGACCGGCGTGGACTTCGGCAGCAACGACTACCTCGGCCTGTCCCGCGACCCCGAGGTCATCGCCGCGATGGCCCGCGGAACCCGTCTCGGCGCGGGCGGCAGGTCCGCGAGGCTCTTGGGTGGCGGCTCGGCGCTGCACGCCGAGTGCGAGGCTGCGGTCGCCGCGTGGCGGGGCTGCGAGACCGCGCTGCTGTTCTCTTCGGGCTACCAGGCCAACGTGGGGCTGATCGGCGCGCTGGTCGGACGAGGCGACGCGGTGATCTCCGACGCGGACAACCACGCGTCGCTGATCGACGGCGCGCGGCTGTCGCGCGCGCGCGTGCTCGTGCACATGCACCTCGACATGGCGGACCTCGAGCGGGCGCTCCGTGCGGCGGCCGGCGCGAGGCGGCGGCTCGTCGTCACCGAAGGCGTGTTCAGCATGGGCGGGGACCGCGCGCCGCTCGCCGAGATCGACGCCCTGTGCCGCGCGCACGACGCGTGGCTGGTCGTCGACGAGGCGCACGCGGCAGGCTTGTTGGGCGCAGAGGGGGCGGGCGCCTGGGCCGCTGCGGGCGTGCAGGGCGCGCACCGCATGTGCGCCCGGATCGTCACGGGCGGCAAGTCGCTCGGCGTCGCCGGTGCGTTCGTGGCGGGCAGCGAAGCGCTGCGCGCGCAGCTCGTGCACGCAGCGAGGTCGTTCATGTTCTCGACGGCGCCGCCGCCGGCGGTGGCGGGCGCGCTGCTCGCCGCGATCGGCAGGTGCAGATCCGAGCACGGTCTCCGGGAGACCGCGCTGTCGCACGCAGCGCGGCTCGCTGACATCCTCGGGCTACCGGCGCCCGGCGCGGCCATCGTGCCGGTCCCCGTAGGCGATGCGGCCGCTGCGGTCGAGCTCGCCCGCGCTGCGAGCGAGGCCGGCTTCTATGCGCCATGCGTCCGGCCGCCGACCGTCCCGCCCGCTCGCAGCGGCCTGCGCGTCGTCTGCCACGCGGATCACACCGTCGAGCAGGTGGACGCGCTCGCGCGCGTGCTGCGCTCGGCGACTCCTGCGCCCCCCGAGGCTGCTGTCGACCAGCGCTGTGCGAGCGTCTTGTGCGTAGCAGGCACGGACACGGGGGTCGGCAAGACCGTCGTCAGCGCGCTGCTGCTGCGTGCGGCGCGGCGGCGTGGGTTCGGCACCTACTGGAAGCCGGTGCAGACCGGGGACGACGACGACACCGCGACGGTGGCTGCGCTGAGCGGCGCGCCTGCGCGCGCGCTGTTGTCCAACCACGCGCACTTCGCGCTGCCCGCTTCGCCGCACGAGGCCGCCGCGGCAGAAGGAGCGCGCGTCGACGTCTCGGCGCTGATGCAGGAGTGCGAGCGGCACCGGGCGGAGGCTGACGGTGCGCTGGTGCTCGAGCTCGCCGGCGGCCTGCTGGTGCCGCTCGACATGGAGCCGCCGTTCCTCCAGCTCGACTGGCTCGCGCGCCTCCGGCCGCATGTCGTGCTCGTCTGCAGGTCGGGTCTCGGTACGCTCAACCACACGCTGCTGTCCTTCGACGCGCTCCGCGCCCGCGGCCTGACGCCGAGGGCGCTGTTCCTGGTCGGTGAGCCGCATCCGAGCAACTTCGCGACGCTGCGCGCGCTCACCGGTGTCGAGCGCTGCTTCGAGCTGCCGGCGTTCGACGTCGTCGACGCGCAGGCGCTGGACGACTGGCTCGACCGCCACGACCTGGAGGACTGCCTCGATGTCTGACCTCCCGGAGCGCGACACGCGCGTCACCTGGCACCCGTACACGCAGCACGGCGTCGAGACGTCCCCGCTGCCGGTCGTGCGCGCCGAAGGTGCTTGGTTGGAGCTCGCCGACGGCCGCCGCGTGCTCGACGCGATCTCGTCGTGGTGGGCAACGCTGCACGGCCACGCCGAGCCGGCGCTGGTGGCGGCGATGCACGAGCAGGCGGCGCGCCTCGACCATGTGCTGTTCGCAGGCGCCACGCACGAGCCTGCGGTCGCCCTGGCGGAGGGCCTCCTGGCGGTGCTTCCGGCCGGACTGTCGCGGGTGTTCTACAGCGACGACGGCTCGACCGCGGTCGAGGCCGCGATGAAGATGGTGCTGCAGTCGTGGGTGCACCGCGGCGAGCAAGAGCGGCGCGTGTTCGTCGCGCTTGAGGGCGCGTACCACGGCGACACGTTCGGCGCGATGGCGGCAGGGGACCCGGACCCGTTCTTCACCGCGTTCTCGCCGCTGATGTTCGAGGTCCGGCGCGTGCCGCCGGACACCGCGCGCCTCGCGCAGGCGCTGGACGAGCTCGGCGGCCGCGCGGCAGGGTTCCTGCTGGAGCCGCTGCTACAGGGCGCTGCCGGCATGCGCGTCATCGACGCTGAGTTCGTGCGCAGCGCGCGCCTACTTTGTGACGACCACGGCGTCCCGATGGTCGCCGACGAGGTCATGACCGGCTTCGGCCGGACCGGCGAACTGTTCGCCTGCGGTCGCGCGGACGTGAGCCCGGACGTGATGTGCCTCGCCAAGGGCATCACGGGCGGGATGCTGCCGCTAGCGGTGACGGTCGCGACCGAGGAGCTGTTCGAGTGCTTCTTGCACCACGAACGCTCGCGGTTCTTTCCACACGGGCACACGTTCACGGCCAACCCGATCGCGTGCGCCGTCGCGGTCGCGTCGCTGGAGCTGTGCCGGGAGCGAGACGTGCCCGCACAGCTGGAGCGCGTCGGCAGGACGGTGTTCGAGCGGCTCGCGCCGCTCGAGGGCGACCCGCGCGTCGCCAACCTGCGGCACCTCGGCGGCATGGCGGCGCTGGATCTCGTGGTGCCCCCCGACGACGCCGGCTACCTGTCCTCGCGCGCGCTCACGCTGCGGCACGCGGCGATCGAGCGCGGCGTGCTGCTGCGGCCGCTGGGCAACGTGCTCTACGCGCTGCCGCCCGCTTGCACCACCGAGGCCGAGGCGCGCCACATCGGCGACACGATGCGCGAGCTCGTCGAGCAGCACGCATAGCCACACAGCGGACGGCTAACGCGCGCGCGGCAGCAGCCCGACGCCGCTGTTCGCGACCGCCTGACGGAACGTCACGAGGTCGCCCTCGACGAAACCCTGGATCCGCTGCTCGATCTGCTCGACGTAGCCCTCGGCGCGCACGAGGCCGTCCTGCTCGGTGCGGTTGGGTGCGTCGTCCGTGGACGAGATCCGCATGTGGCGCTGGGCCTTGCTCAGGAGTCCGTCGTTGCCGCGGCTGATGCCCTGGACCTTCTTCTCCTCGCCCCAGACGGCGTCGAGCGTGTCCTGGTGCGCCTTCTCGACGGCGTCGAGCGCGTCGCGGAGCGGCTGCATCGGGTCGTCGCCTTCCTCGGGCTTCTCTTCGAGCGCGAGCCGCTGGCGCACGACCGCGACCTGCTTGGCGACGGGCGCGATCTTCTGGCTGGCCGCGTGCAGGCGCGTCATGAGCCGCTCACTCGCGGCGCGCAGCGCGTCCTTCTCCAGGCGGGCCTCCATCGGGATCTCGACGCGGGGGTCGGGGAGCACCGTGGCGCTGACGCTCTGCTCTTCGCCCTGGAAGCGCACGGTGATCCGGTAGTCGCCGGGCAGCACGCGGCGGCCTGCGGGCGGCACGTCCGGGACCTTGGTGACGCTCCGGCTCGGCCCCTGCACGCCGTCACGCTCGAATCGCCACGCGATCCTGTTGAGGCCGAGGTGCGCGTCGGCGCGGAACGTGCGCACGACGACTCCCTTGGCGTCCTGCACGACGACCTCGACCTTGTCATTGGGCACGTCGGAGGCGTCGTCTCCTTCAGCCGCCTCGTCATCGTCCTCGCTTGCCTCGGACTCGGCGGCCGATTCGGCTTCGGGATCGTCCCCGCCTGCATCGGCCTGTGCGGCGTCCGGGTCGGGGTGCTCGAGCTCGGGAGCGTTGGCGACGAACTGCAGGACCAGGCCCCGGCGCGCCGTCTCTCCCCGGAACTCACCCTGTCCAGGAAAGCGCGTGCTCGGCGTCTGCGCAGTGCCGTGCAGGATCGCCGGGCGCGGCCCGAACACGTGCAGCTTCTTGTCGAGGACGTCGGCCGTGATCGTGCGCAGCGGCGAGATGTCGTCGATGACGAAGATCGAGCGGCCGTGCGTGCCGACCACGAGGTCGGAGTAACGCGCCTGCGTCGTGATGGCGCGCGCCGCGCACGTCGGGACGCCGTGGCGCCACGCGTGCCAGTGCGCGCCGGCGTCGAGGGTGAAGAACAGGCCGAACTCGGTCCCCACCCACAGCAGGTTGCGCTGCACGGGGTCCTGTTCGATGCAGTGGCAGTAGCCGTCGATGTCTTCGGTCGCGATCGACCGCCAGGTCGCGCCGTAGTCGCGCGTCACGTAGACGTAGGACGTCCAGTCACTGTTGCGGTGGCCGTCGAATACGGCGAAGGCAGTCGCTGCGTCGAACTTGCCCGCTTCGATGTGCGGGCACCAGGTGTGCTGCGGGCGGCCCGGGATGTTGGCCTCCACGCTCGTCCAGCTGTCGCCGCCGTCGCGCGTGACGTGCACGCGGCCGTCGTCGGTGCCGACCCACACGACGCCCTGCTGGAACGAGCTCGGCGCGATCGTCAGGATCGTGCAGTGGTTCTCCGCCGCGGTGACGTCGATCGTCAGGCCGCCGCTCTCTTCCTGCTTCTGCCACTGTGGGTTGTCGGTGGTCAGGTCGGGCGAGACGACCAGCCAGCTCTCACCGCGGTCGCGGCTCCGGTGCACGAACTGGCTGCCGTAGTAGACGGTCTTGCTGTCGAACGGATCGAGCGCGATCGCGGCGTTCCAGTGGAAACGCAGCTCGACGTCACGGGGCGCGGGCGGCCGGATCGACTTGCGCGAGCCGTCGCGCAGGTCCCACCGCACGAGGCTGCCGCCCTGGCTCATGGCGTAGCCCTGCCGGCTGTCCTCGGGGTCGGGCACGGTCGCGAAGCCGTCGCCGAAGCACACCTCCTGCCAGTGCAGGTTGCGGATGCCGCCGTTCTCCCAGACGTCTGCAGGGCCTCGCCAGCTGCCGTTGTCCTGCAGGCCGCCGTAGACGTGGTAGGGCACGTCGTCGTCCACGGCGACGTGGTAGAACTGCGCGAGCGGCAGGTTGGCGCAGAAGCGCCAGTGCGCGCCGCGGTCACGGCTGGTGTAGACGCCGCCGTCGTTGCCGATCAGGATCCGGTTCGGATCGGTCGGATCGATCCACATCGAGTGGTGGTCGGGGTGCGCAGCGTCCCAGCCGACCAGCGTCTCGAACGAGCGGCCGCCGTCCGTCGAGACGTCGATGACCGTGTGCATGCTGTAGACACGGTTGGCGTCGTGGGGGTCGACGCGGATGTCGCAGAAGTAGAACGGCCGCGGCGCGATGTTGTCGCTCTTGTTGACCGTGCGGAAGCGGAAGCCGCCGTCGTCGCTGCGCAGCAGCACGCTCTTCTTCGCCTCGGTGAGCGCGTAGATCACGTCGGGGTCGCTGGGCGCGAGCGCGAGGCCGATGCGGCCGAGCTCGCCTGCCGGGAGCCCGTCGTCCTCGTCCAGCCTCGTCCAGCTGTCGCCGCCGTCGAGCGAGCGGTAGAGCCCCGAGCCAGGCCCGCCGCTCTTGAACGAGTAGGGCCAGCGCCGGTGCTGCCACATGCTGGCGAACAGCTTGTCGGGGTTGCGCGGGTCCAGGATCAGGTCGCTGCAGCCGGTCCGCTCGTCGACGTAGAGGACCTTGGTCCACGTGGCGCCGCCGTCGGTCGTCTTGAACACGCCGCGCTGCTCGTTCTCGCCCCAGCTGGTGCCGAACGCGGACACCCACGCCGTACCTGCGTCCTCGGGGTGGAGCACGATCCGGTGGATGCGCTCGGTCTTCTCGAGCCCGAGCTTGTTCCAGGTGCGCCCGCCGTCCGTCGTCCGGTAGATGCCGCGCCCCACGCTCGCGGAGTTGCGCGGGTTGCCCTCGCCGGAGCCGACCCAGACGATGTCGGTCGCGATCGGGTGGACGGCGATGGCGCCGATCGACGCCACGTCCTGGTCGTCGAACACCGGCGTGAAGGTGACGCCGCCGTCCGTCGACCGCCACACTCCGCCCGCAGAGGCGCCCGCCCAGACGATGGTCGGATCGCCTGGCACGCCGGCGACGGCGCCGATGCGTCCGCCGCACACCGCCGGCCCGATCGCGCGGGCCTCCATGTCGTGGAGCAGGGAGACGTCGAGCGTCGGCGCAGGCGCCTGCGCGAGCAGGACGGCCGCGATCGAGCAGAGGGCGATGGGGAGGCGAGCCGCAGGAGCGCAGGAGACTTCCATGGTTTGCGCACCATACGGCCACGCGACCTGCAGGGCTCGCCTCCGTTGCGGAGCGCGGCGACGGCGCCGTGGCGCCGGGGCAACCGCGGGCACATGATGCGCGCGCGTTGGGCATGCTGCTTACGGACCTGTTCTTGCGGATCGTGGCCCGCCACGGCGAGCGCCTGGCGGTCGAGGTGCCGCCCGGTCCCGGCCGGCCCGCGCGCCAGCAGGTCCGCTACGCCGAGCTCGCGGCGATGGCCGACCGCCTGCGCAGTGAGCTCGCTGCGCACGTAGCTGAGGAGGCGCTCGTCGTCGTGATGCTGCCGCGCGAGACGCCGTGGCTGTACGCGGCGCAGCTCGGGGTCATGTGGGCGGGTGCCGGCTACGTGTGCCTCGACGAGAGCTTCCCCGACGCGCACCTCGCGCACGTGGTGCAGGATGCCCGCGCGGTCTGCGTGATCACCGACGCAGCGCGCCGCGGGCGCTTCGACGGTGTCGACGTCGAGGTGCTCGAGGTGCCCGACAGCGTCGCTGTCGACGCGCTGCAACCAGGCGACTTCGCGCCCGTGCCCGGATGGTGCGGCGAGCGCAGCCTCGCCTATGCGATCTACACCTCGGGCACGACGGGCAAGCCCAAGGGTGTGCTGATCGAGCACCGCGGCGTGGTCAACCTGATCACGTCGGGCCTCGAGCGCTTCAGGGTGACGGCAGACGACCGGATGTCGCAGAACAGCTCGCCGGCCTACGACTCCTCGGTGGAGGAGATCTGGCTCGCGTTCGCCGCGGGCGCTGCGCTGGTGGTGATGGACGACGTCACGGTGCGGTCCGGCCCGGACCTGCCGGCGTGGCTGCGGCGCGAGCGCGTGACGATCCTGTGCCCGCCGCCGACCCTGCTGCGTACGATGGCGGTGCGTTCGCCGCGCACCGAGCTGCCGGAGCTGCGGATGTGCTACGTCGGCGGCGAACCGCTGCCGCAAGACCTCGCGGACCTGTGGGGCGAGTCCCTGCGTCTGGAGAACGGCTACGGTCCGACCGAGTGCACCGTCACCGTGGTGCGCGGACAGGTGTGTCCGGGCGAAGCCGTGACGATCGGCGAGCCTGTCCCTCCGCACGTCGCGCACGTCCTCGACGAGCAGCTGCACGCCGTCCCGGACGGGAGTCCGGGCGAGCTCTGCATCGCCGGACCCGGCCTCGCGCGCGGCTACCTCGGTCTCGAGGAGTTGACGGCTGAGCGGTTCCCGACGTTGCCCGGCATCGGCCGCGTCTACCGGACCGGGGACGTGGTCACGCGAGGGGCCGACGGTCGGTTGAGCTACGGCGGCCGGATCGATTCGCAGGTCAAGGTGCGCGGCTACCGCATCGAGGTCGAGGCGGTCGAGGCGGTGTTGGCGAGGTGCGCCGGTGTCCGGGAGGTCGCCGTCGTCGCGCGCGGCGAGGAGCCGTCGCGCATGCTCGTGGCCCACGTCGTGGCCGACTCGGAACACGACACGCTCGACGTAAAGGCTCTGTCGGAGGCCGTCGCGGCGGAGCTGCCGCGCTACATGGTGCCAGGCGCCTTCACGACGTGCCCGGCTTTGCCGCGCAGCGTCGGCGGCAAGGTGGACCGCCGCGCGCTGGCAGCCACGCCGCCGGTCGCAGCTCACCAAGCGGACGCGCCGCCGGGCGACGGCTCGCTGCGCGGCGTCGTCGCCGGGGCGTTCGCGAGCGCCCTGGGCGTCCGGCCAGAAGAGCTCACCGACGACGACGACTTCTTCGCTCGCGGTGGGAACTCGCTCCGCGCTGCGCTGCTGGTCTCGGCGCTGCGCGGCGACGAGCGCCTGCGCGCGGTCGCCGTGCGCGACGTCTACGCGGCGCCGACGGTCCGCGGGCTCGCCGAGGTCGCGGCTCTGCGCGCGCGTCCGGGCGGCGCCGCTGCGAGAGCCGGCAGCGCGCACGGCTCGGCGGGCGGCAGCGCGCTCTGGTCCACGGTCGTGCACGCAGCGTTCTTGCTGACGGAGTGGGCGGTCGTCGCTGTCACGCTGTGGGCGGTGGCGGTCTACGTCTTCCCGTGGCTGCTCGCGATGCCGCTCGTCACGCTCCTGGTCGTGCTCCCGTGCCTCGCGCCAGGGATCCGGCTCGTCACGGCGGTGCTGGGCGTGTTCGGCGCCGTGACCGCCAAGCGCCTCGTGATCGGGCGCTACTGCGCCGGCCGCACTCCGGCGTGGGGCTCGCTGCGTGCGCGGCACTGGGTCGTGACCCGGTTCGCTGCGTGGATCCCTTGGGGCCTGTTCGAGGGCACGGAGATGACGTCGGTCGTGCTGCGCATGCTGGGGGCGCGCGTCGGGCGGCGCGTGCACTTCCACCGTGGCGTCGCGCTGCAGGGGGGCGGTTGGGACCTGCTCGAAATCGGGGACGACGTGTCGTTCGGTCGCGACGCCGAGCTCACCATGTGCGAGCTCGACGACGGCGAGCTCCACATCGGGCCCGTCCGCGTCGGCAGCGGCGCGATGCTGGACGTTCGCGCGGGTCTCGGCCCGGGCGCCGTCGTGGGCGCGGGCGCGGTCGTCCGCGCGCTCGCGTTCGTGCCGGCGGGCGCCGGGGTCGCGGCCGGCGCGGAAGCGGCCGGTGTACCGGCGACCCAGCTGGGGGCTGCGCCGCCGGCTCCTACTGCTGCGGTCGGTCGGTCGTGGCGCTACCCGTCGTGGGTCCTGTTGCTGCGGCTGGGGACTTCTGCGCTCGCTTGGGCGCCGTTCTCGCTCGTGGCCTGGACGATCGCGCGGATCTTCGAGCTGGACGGCACCGACGTGGTGCAGTGGCTGCTGGTCGACGGCCCGTCGTCGCTGCCGGCCCTGTTCCTGCTGCTGGTGGCGACGGCGTCGCTCGGCGTGCTGGTGTCGCTGCTCGGCTCGGCGCTGTTGCTCCGCGTCCTGCCGCGCGTCTCGGCGGGCGTCTTCGGGCGCTGGACGATCCGCTACTGGTGGGCGAGCACGCGGATGAGGTGGCTCGAGGCGGCCGGGGACTGGCTCTCGGGGTCGCTGTTCTGGCCGCGCTGGCTCCGCCTCGCCGGCATGCGCGTGGAGGACGACGTCGAGGTCAGCTCGATCCACGACGTGTTGCCGGAGCGGGTCTCCCTCGGCGGCAGCTCGTTCCTCGCAGACGGGGTCTACCTCGGCACGCCGCGCGTCCGCTGTGGACAGGTGACGGTCGGCGAGACGTCGCTCGGGCGGGAGACGTTCGTGGGCAACCACGCGGTCATCGTTCAGGGCGAGCGCATGCCGAACGGCTTGCTGCTCGGCGTCAGCACCTGCGCCGACGCCGACTCGATGCCGGCCGACAGCGCGTGGTTCGGCAACCCGGCGTTCCGGCTGCCGCGGCGTGAAGTGGTGGAGGTGGACCGGGCGCTGACCCACGAACCCGGGCTGCTCCGCGTCCTCAACCGCCTGTTCTGGGAGTCGCTGCGGTTCACGCTGCCGCTGCTCCCTGCCGCCGTCGCGTTCTGGTGGTTCGACGTCCTGGTAGCGGGCGGCTTCTGGTGGTCCGTCGTGGCGACGGTCGCCGCGCCCATCGGCTTCGCCCTCGTGGTGCTCGCGACCAAGTGGCTGTTGCTCGGTCGCGTGCGACCGGGTCAGCACGGGCTGTGGTCGTGCTGGGCGAGTCGCTGGGACTTCCACTACGTGCTGTGGAACCGATACGGGCGGGCGCTGCTGTCGCCGCTCGAGGGGACGCTGATCCTCCCCTGGTTCCTGCGCGCCATGGGCATGACGATCGGCCGCCGCTGCGTGCTCGGGGAAGGCTTCGCGCAAGTGGTCGACCCCGACATGATCACGATCGAGGACGGCGCCACGGTGCACGCGCTGTTCCAGGCGCACAGCTTCGAGGACCGCGTGCTCAAGATCGACCGGGTGCGCCTCGGTGCGCGCTGCACCATCGGCCGCGGCGCGGTGGTGCTCTACGGCGCAGACGTCGGCGAGGACGCGCACGTGATGCCGCACAGCGTCGTGATGAAGCGCGAGCTGCTGCTGCCCGGACGTCGTTACGCGGGCGCGCCGACCAACGAGGTCGGCTAGCGAGTTGGCGCGCCGTGCGCGCGGTTAGGATGGGCCCGTGCCGTGCAAGCAAGCAGACGTGCGCCGCTTCGCGCTGTCGCTGCCCGACAGTGAAGAGGGCAGCCACCAGGGGCACCCGGACTTTCGCCGGGGCGGTCGCGTGTTCGCGACGCTGCACCCAGACGGAGCCACGGCGATGGTCAAGCTGCCGCCGAGCGTGCAGCGGGAGCTCGTCGGCGCAGGCGACGTGTTCCGGCCGGCAGCCGGCGCGTGGGGGCGTGCGGGCTGCACGCTCGTCACGCTGGAGCGCGCGCAGATCGGGGCGGTCCGGGACGCTGTGCAGTCGGCCTGGGAGTTCGCCGCGGCCGTCGGCCGCAGG
>JBERSB010000165.1:0-2985 GCA_041236755.1 Luminiphilus sp.
GCTGGCTCACGAATTACGACGCGGCGAGTATCAGGAGATCCATGAGATCAATGAATCCCACCAGGATTTGATCGAGTGGCTGGAAAGCAACGGATTCTCGCGGAGGGGTGTCAAAGTCCCGGACACAGTATTCATGGATTGGGCATCTTGGGCGGGACTGGTCAGTAGGGAGCAGCAACTCGTCGGCTGGCTTTACGAGAGGGCAACTGCTCCTACAAAGGAGGCGGACAAAACCAAAGGCCACTAAGCGACTCGGACTTCATCACTATCACCGGAATCGCCTGACATGACACAAACCGAAGAAAAGACAATCCTCATCACCGGCGGCGCCGGCTTCATCGGAAGCTGCTTCGTGCGGCGAATGGTCGCCGACGGTTCCGAGGTCGTAACACTCGACAAACTGACCTACGCCGGAAATCCGGATTCACTCAACGAGGTGGCCGATTGCGAGAATTACTCCTTCGTCCAGGTAGACATCGCGGACTTCGCCCTGGCAGCCCGCCTTCTGGAAAAGCACCAGCCTACTGCCATCGACAACGACGCAGCGGAATCCCACGTCGATCGGTCCATTGACGGGCCCCGGTGTGTAGGCGGTTCAAGCTGCGAGCCGGCCCCACCCGAACCCCCCCTCCACGACGATCCGCCCCTGGCCAGCGCCCGTCAACCCGCGGCCGCGGTATCTAGACAATACAAGCCCAGGCACACCCGGCGCTGCGCCGTAGGCTGGTGACCATGGCAGGCTCTCCGATCGCGGATGGCGACGCCCTCGGTCGCCCGAGCTTGGCCGCACGCTCCCGACCGAACACGCCGACGCCATGCAGCACCCCTTCCACCCGGACATGCGAGCAGAGACCCTGGCGATGCCCGAGGTCGATCCGCCGGCGCCGTGGCGCCGCGTCTTCTCCGGCGGAATCGGCGGCCTGTTCGCCGTCGGCTTCGCCCCGGGGACGGCCCTGCTGCTGATCCTGTCGAGTCAGGGGCGAGGTGTGATCGACGGCCTGACCGGAGAGCGGCTCGCGCGAGACGCGGACGACCTGGACGCGGGCTATGACCCGATCCGGCTGGTCGGTGTCGGCATCGGCCCGATCGCCGGGGTGCACGTGCCCATCGTCGGCGACCATGGCGGGGGGCTGCCGAGCTACACGCGCGACGGCTGGAGCGTCGATGCGCGCTGCCTGCAGTGGCCCAAGCAGCTGATCCTGCTGACGCATCGGCCGGGTGACGGGGAGCGGCACGCGCGGATCGGCGAGGCGAGCGCAATCCGCGCGCTCGGCTTCTCGACGTGCGGGCGCTGCCTGGTCGTCGCCGGCGACTACGGCGAGCTGGACGTGTTCTGTCGTCCGGCGGAGGCGGTCGGCGCGGACGTGCTCGGCTGGGGCGAGGTCGTCTGAGGGCGCCGGAAGGTGTTTGCGCCTGCCGCGAACTTCCGTGACTTTCGCCCCAGGGCCGCGCCGCCGGAGTGTCGTCGCCCGCGCGCCGTCCTCCGGGCCAGATGCCGCCTCGCGCTCCTGGTCCTCCTGCTGGGCGCCGCGCTCGCGCAAGCGCCGGAGGCCGCCGACGAACGTGGTGTGTAGGCGGTTCAAGCTGCGGTCCGGCCCACCCGAACCCCACCGCCACGACGATCGGCGATTGCCAGTCGCAGTCCGCGCACAGCGGCGCCTTGACGAACGGCTCCGCGGCGCGACCGCCGCCGGCGCCTAGGCCAGCGGCACGCTGAGGATCTGCCGGACGTCCCGGGCGATCGTCTCGCCGATCGCCGTCAGCGGCAGGTCGTTCGGGTCGGTCCCGAACGGCTCCTCGATCTCGGTAGCGAGCAGCTCGAGGCCCATGGTCGCGAAGAACGAGAACATCGACGCGACCACGGCGCCGTAGCCGAAGTCCTTCACGAGCGCGAACGGGACCATCAGCGCATAGAGCACGACGAACTGCTTGACGTAGGACGAGTAGCTGAACGGGATCGGCGTCTTGCGGATCCGCTCGCACTTGCCGAGCACGTCGTCGAAGGCCTGCAGCAGCGGCTGCAGCGTGATGCGCGCGGCGTCGTCGAGGTGGCCTGCTTGGATGTCCTGCTGCACGTCGCGGTGCAGCATGGTCAAGAGGCGGTTGGGTTCGTGTTCGCCTTGGTAGTCCCGCGGCTGGCGGAGGTGCTCCTTGAGCAGCACGGGGAACTCCGCGAGGTGCTCGGCGTAGACGGCGCGGCGCTCGGGCGCGCTGTGTACGAGCTGGGCGTCGAGCTGGTGCGCGAGGCCGCGCGAGACGTTGACGAGCGCTCCCCAGATCTTGCGCCCTTCCCACCAGCGGTCGTAGGCCGTGTTGGTCCGGAAGACGAGCAGCAGGCCGAGGATGATCCCGAGGATCGACAGGAACGCCGGGCCTAGCGGCACCGCGAAGTCGAACACGTCGGTCTCGACCCACACGACCAGCGCGGCCCAGGCCCCGGCGACCAGCACGTCGAGGATCAGCGTCCGGAACACGGGGCTGCGCTGGAAGTCGAACAGCACCCGCCACCACTGCTTCGGTTCGTAAGGGATCATCGCGTCAAGTCCTGCCGGCAGCGTAGGAGGCCCGCGTCGCAGGCACAAACGCGCGGCGTCCCGCGAGGCTTTCCCCGTCGACGACGCCTCCCGTGACGCCGATCTCGGGCTCGAAGTCATCTTGGCCTGCGACGACCTCAAGGCCGCCGTGCGCTGGGTGCGTTCCCAGGCGGGCGCGCTGCGCGTCGACCTGGACCGGATCGCCAGCGCGGGCCAGTCCGCGGGCGCGATCACGGTGCTGACGGGCGCCTACAGCGAAGGAGACGGAACCAGCGGCAACCCAGGCTTCTCGAGCGAGGTCCAGTGCGTGATGTCGATCTCGGGTGGCCTCTTGGATCCGACGAGCATGGACGCCGGCGAGGCGCCGGTCTTCCTCGTGCACGGGACCGCAGACACCGCAGTCTCCCCTCTGGGGAGCATCAGCGTGCACCAGCGCGCGCTCCAGCTCGGG
>JBERSB010000166.1:0-7531 GCA_041236755.1 Luminiphilus sp.
TCAGCTGCGGAAGGAGCGCGTCATCAGACGGCTGCTGAGGCCGTCGAGCGTCTCCTTGAACATCCGGTCCTTCTGCGAGCGCTCGCGGATCTTGTTGACCGCGTAGATGACCGTCGTGTGGTCACGGTTGCCGAAGATCTTGCCGATGTCCTCGAGGGAGCTCTCGGTGTGCTCTCGCAGGAGGAACATGGCGATCTGCCGCGGCAGACTGACCGATTGCGTACGGCTCTTGCCGATCAGCTCGCGGGCCGTGATGGCGAAGTCGGTCGTGATCAGGCTCATGACCTCCTCGGCGGTAACCTGCGCGCGCCGCATGGGCATGCCGCGCAGGCAGCTCTCGGCCAGCGCCAGGGTGATCGGCTGATCCGTGATGGCGGCGAAGCCGACAACCTTGATGACGGCACCTTCGAGCTCGCGGATGTTCGCGGTGACGCGGTCTGCGAGGAACTGCGCGACGTCCTCGGGCAGATCGACGCCGCGGCCGGCGGCCTTTTGGCTGACGATCGCCTTGCGCGTATCTACGCAGGGTGCCTCGACTTCGGCGACCAGGCCCCACTTGAAGCGGCTGACCAGGCGCTCCTCGATCGTGGGGATCTCGACCGGCGGACGGTCAGACGACAGCACGATCTGCCGCTGTCCGTCGAACAGCGCGTTGAACGTGTGGAAGAACTCGTCCTGGGTCTTCTCCTTGTTGGCCAGGAACTGCACGTCGTCGATGACGAGCACGTCGGCCCCGCGGTGGAAGTTGCGGAAGGTGTCGATGTCGTGCGCCTGGATGGCCTGGATGTAGCTGTTGGTGAAGTCCTCGCAGCTCATGTAGAGCACGCGGGACTCGGGGTCCCGGCGCAGGACCGTGTGGCAGATCGCCTGCAGGAGGTGCGTCTTGCCGAGTCCGACGTTGCCGTGCACGAACAGCGGGTTGTAGGCGTGGCCAGGGTTCTCACCGATGGCCAGCGCGGACGCGTGCGCCAGCCGGTTGCACGGCCCCACGACGAACTTGTCGAACGTGTAGTTCGGGTTGAGCGGGTTGCCGAGGCGACGCGCTCCAGCATCCCGCGGCCTAGCCGGGCTCCGGAAGGCGTTCGCACTGCCAGCCGAAGCACTGCCAGCCGAAGCACTGCCAGCCAGAGCACTCGGAGACGAAGAAGAAGTGCGCGTCTGCGGCGGCATCAGCGTGCCGTCGAAGCTCCGGACGCCGTCCGAGCGCTGCGACTCCATCAACCGCTCGATCTCCATGCTCGCCGACGACTGGACGAGACGCAGGCTGTCCTGCCCGTCCTCGGCGCGGAACGTGAGCACGAGGCGGCGCGACGGGCCGCCGGTGACACCTGCGACGGCTTCAACTGCGGACTGGAGGTCGCGGAGGTAGTTCTTCGCGAGCCAGTCGCGGACGAACTGGCTGGTCACCGAGAGTTCGATCTCGACGTCTTCGACGCGCTGGACGCGCAGGCTGCGGAACCAGGTCTCGAGCTGCTCGCGACGGATGTTGTTCGCGAGATGGTTGAGCAGGGCAGCAAGGAGCGCTTCGTCAGCGTTCGTCTGCTGCGGGAGGCTGCTGTCCGAGAGGTGGGCGTTCGGCGAGGGAGAGGGAGTCGCACCGGGAGCGCCAGTGCTGGCGATCGTGCTGGCGATCGTGCGGTCGGTCGGTTGGTCGTCGGACGAGGGGTGAGTCGCGCCGACTTTGGGTTCGTTGGCCACCATGTGGAGGGGAAGGGCAGGTTCGGTGGTTGTGGCTTGGGCCACGCGGCGGGAGAGAGGACCGCGGGCGAGAAGGTGGGGTGCAGAGGGCTGCGGATCGATCGGTTCGGCAGCCTGCGGGTGGCCTCCTCGAACCAGGACCTGAGGCATCAGGTTTGGTGAGGGGTGGACGGACGGCGGAAGAGATGCGAGCTCCTTTGAGAACGAGAGAGGGCGACGGTGTCCAGGCGGGCCCGGACGCGCGCTCTCGGCGCCACCAAACGGGCTGACCTGTCGACTTAGGACGGCCAGGCTAGCCGTCGTCGGTCGCGTGACTGACGACTCCGTTTCTAACGACGAAGGACGAGCATGCAAGTCCGTCCGCGCAAGATCCGAGGCCGCAGACGGCGAGATTCTCGCGCGCAGTTCACGGCTCCTTCACCTCTCGTGGACACAGAACAACGACTTGGAAACATTGCGTCTCGACGCGAGATCGCCGACGCACGGATCACTTTTTTTTGCGCAGTCGTTGGACGACCGCGCGCACCTTCGCACCAGCGCTGAGGCAAGCCGCCCGACCCTGCTGCCAACCGAAGCTGAAGCGCACGCAGGAACGCGCGAGCGCGGCTTCGACCCCCATCGCCTCCAGCACCCTCGGGGGACGCGGCGATCCCGAGGAGCAGGCGGAGCCGTGCGATGCGTGCACGCCGGCGAGGTCCAACGCCGGCAGCAGGTTGCGGCCGTCGAGCCCCTCGAAGCACAGCATCAAGGTGTTGGGCACGCTGTCCGCCAGAGGCGTCAAGACTCGGTGCTCGCACGCCTCTGCTCCCACACCCTCGAGGAATGCGGCGCGGTTGTCGCGCATCCTCGCGGCGCGCTCGTCGGCTTCGGCTACGGCACGTTCGATCGCCGGCGCGTTGGCAGCCGCGAGCGCCGGGCTCTGGGTGCCCGGCCGCAGCCCGAGCTCCTGTCCACCGCCGTGCATCAGCGGCCGCAAGCGGCCGTGCACGCCTGCGCCTGCCAACACCCCGTGCCCGCGCAGGCCACCGCACTTGTGCGGAGACAGCGCGACGCACGCGCCTGCGCCGAACACGTCGGCCAGCGGCAGCCGGCCGAGCGTCTGCGCTGCGTCCACGAAGAGCGGCGCCCCGCTGGCGCGCGCGACGGCGTCGGCCTCGTCGACGGGCTGCAAGGTGCCCACCTCGCTCTGGGCGTGCACGATCGCTACGAGACCGACGTCGCCGTCCGGCTCGCGCACGACCACGCGCCCGCTGTGGTCGACCTGCCAGCTGCGCACGCCGCGCCGCTGCGCCGCCTCCCACACAGCTGCGTGCTCCAGATCTCCCAGCAACACCGGGAGCCCGGGGTCGCCCAACCCCGTCACCGCGAGGTTGGCGGCCTCTGTCCCCCCGCTGGTGAACACCACGTCCTCGGCTGCGAGCCCCAGCGCCTGCGCGACGCGTTCGCGGACACGCTCGAGCTCGCCGCGCGCGCGCCGCCCCGCCGAGTGCGCGCTCGACGGGTTGGCCGGGCATCGCTGCTCGACCGCGACGACCTCCTCGAGCACGGCCGGCAGCGCCGGCGCGCCGGCGTTGACGTCGCAGAAGCTCGGCTCGTCCGCCGGCTCGCTCACGCCAGCACCCGCGCGTAGATGGCCTCGTATTCGCTCACGATGCGGTCGGTCGTGAAGCGCTCGATCGCGCGGCGCCGCGCGGCTTCGGCGAGGTTGTCGTAGGCGTCGGCGTCGGACAGCACGTCGACGGCAGCGCGTGCCATGGCAGCCGGATCGGCCAGCGGGACGAGTTTGCCGGTCTCCCCGACGACCTCCCCGACGCCGCCGACGTCGGTGCTGACGCTCGGGACTCCGCAGCTCATCGCTTCGAGGATGGACAGCCCGAAGCTCTCGGTCTCCGACGCCGACAAGAACAGGTCTGCCTGCGGCAGCAGGTCCTCGAGGTGGTCGCGCATCCCCATGTGCTCGACGCGGTGGCCGCAGCCGAGGTCTGCTGCGACGGCGAGCGCGTGCTCACGGTCGGGGCCGTCCCCCAGCAGCAGAAGCCTCGCCGGCAGCTCCTGCTGGATCATCGAGAACGCGCGGACCACGTCGGCGACGCGCTTGACCGGGCGGAAGTTCGACGCGTGCACGAGCACGCGCTCGCTGCCCTGGCGCTGGTGCCAGCGCGGCCCTTCTGCCGGGCGGAAGCGGTCGGTGTCGACGAAGTTGTGGACCACGTCGACGTCTGTCTTCACGCCGAAGGCGAGCTGGGTCTCGTCTGCCAGGAAGCGGCTGACGGCGGTGACGGCGTTGGACTGCTCGAGCGCGAACCGCGTCGGCCTCAGGTAGCTGTGGTCGCTGCCGACGACCGTGATGTCGGTGCCGTGCAGCGTCGTCACGAACTCGAGGTTGCCGCCGCACATGCTGCGCGCGAGGTAGGCGCTGACCGCGTGCGGGATCGCGTAGTGGACGTGGAACAGGTCGACCCGGAACTCCTCACGCACCTCGAGCATGCGCGTCGCCAGCGCGAGGTCGTAGGGCGGGTAGCGGAACAGCGGGTAGGCAGAGACTGCGACCTCGTGGAAGCGCAACCCCTCGACCTCGGTGGTCAGGCGGCTCGGCCGGTCGTAGCTCAGCAGGTGCACGTCGTGGCCGCGCTGTGCGAGCGCGATGGCCATCTCGGTCGCCACGACGCCGCTGCCGCCGACTGTGGGGTAACAGACGATGCCGATCCGCATGACGCGGATCCTACGACAATCAGGCCGGATCGCTCGTGTCGGACGCCAGCACCTGCGGCAGTTCGAGGACCAGGAACATGTCGTCCTGCTCCATGTGCACCATGCACCCGCCGCCGAACCCGCGCACGAACTCGCGCAGGGTCTCCGAGCGGTACTGCGTCGACTGGTCGCGCTTGCTGCCGCGGCTCTCGACCTCGAAGATCACCGAGCGGTGCTCCACGCGCGTCGAGAGGTTCAGCTCGTCGCCCGGGCCGAGCTGCGACGTGGCGAGCGTCAGGGCTCGCTGGATCGCGACCGTGACGAGGTCTCGCGGCGCGGCGACGTCGGTCGCCTCGTGGCAGAGCTGAAGCCGCTGGATGATCGGCACGCCGATGTCCTGCAGCGACGACTCGGCGGCGCGCTCGACGATCTGGTTGACCTCGGCTTCGCCGCTGCCGACGTCGACGACCACGAGCGCGTCGATCAGGTGCTGGAGGTCCGTCGTCGCCCCGTCCAGTCGGTCGATCTCACCGTAGTCGAAGCGCTCGTCCGAGTCCTCGGCCAGCTGGGACGTCTCGCTCTCGATACGCCCCAGACATTCCTGGAGCAGCGAGGACAACTGGTCGAAGTTCGGATCGTCTGTCTCCATAGCCATGGGGCTATCGGCACTCCGACCGACCAGAGATTAGTCACTGTTCTTCAATCGTCCCGATCAGGGACCAGGCTCACATCTCTGTGTCCGCTTCGGCGGTCGCGGGCGGCTCGCCGGGCCGCTCGATGAGCTCCGGATCGTCGCTGATGTCGTCGGATGCTGCTTCGGTGGCATCGGCGGATCCCGTGCGCGCGGCGTCGCCCTCGCCGATCATCTCGAGGAACTCGAGCGCGAACGCCGCGTAGTCCTTGGCCCCGTTGCTGTCGGGCGCGTGCTCGAAGATCGTGCGGCCGAAGCTCGGCGCCTCGGCGAGCTTCACGTTGCTGCGGATGCGCGTCTTGGTCAGCAGCGAGCCGAAGTGGCCCTCGATCTCGTTGAGCACCTCGGCGGACAGGTTGGTGCGGGAGTCGAGCATGCACGGCAGCACGCAGGCGATCTGCAGGCTCGGGTTGAGCTGCTTCTGCACCAGATCGATGATCTCGAGCAGCTTGGCCATGCCCTGCAGTGACAGGTACTCGGCCTGCATCGGGATCACGACGTAGTCGGCGGCCACGAGCGCGTTGGCGCTGAGCACGCCCAACGACGGAGGGCAGTCGAACAGGACGAAGTCGAAGCGCTGCTCCGCCTTGGCGTTCTCGAGCGCCTGGCGGAGGATCGTCTCGCGACCGATGCGGTTGGCGAGAACCTGCTCCACGCCGGCGAGCGACGTGTCGCTCGGGACGACGCTGAGGTTGTCGAGCGACGTGGGCTGGATGAGTTCGTTGAGCGGCTTGTCGTCGATCAGCAGGTTGGTGAGCGTGTCGCTCTCCATGTCCGGCCGCTTGTCGACGTGCACCGTCATGTTCGCCTGCGGGTCGAGGTCGAGCAGGAGCGTGCGACGCCCGTGGTGCGCGAGCGCGGCGCCGAGGTTGACCGTCGTGGTCGTCTTGCCGACGCCACCCTTCTGATTGATGACCGCGATCCGCTTCATGGAGAGCCTCCCTGTTGCGGCCATGTTGGCGGACAGCGGGCGCGGGCGCGAGCGCGAATCCGGTGTCATCGTTGGGCCCTGCGGCGCCCGCGTCGTCGTCAGCGCGTCAGCCAGCTCCCGTCGTGGACCGGGAGCGGCCCGTCGTGGCAGAAGCCCTCGCCGGCGACGGCCGCGATCGTGGCGCCCATCGCGCGCTGGCGCACGATCGTGCGCTCCAGCAGGTCCAACCCCTGGACGAGGTGCCCGGTGGAAGGCGGCGCGATCTGGGACGCGTAGCAGCGCACCACCTCGAGCTTCCGGTCGGCGACGGCGGAGATGTCGACGACTACGGTCGGCTCCACGAGCTGGTTGCCGGGGTAGCGCAGCAGCGTCTGCGCGCGGTGCGGCGCGCCCAGCTGCGGGCGGTGGGCGCGCAGGCCCGCGAGGAAGTGCGCCCGGCCGACCAGCCGCGCGGCGTTGGTGTGGTCGGGGTGCACGTCGTGCTCGTGCGGCGCGAACACGACCTTGGGCCGGACAGAGCGCAGCGCGCTGACCACGAGGTCGGTCGCGGCGTCGTCGTCGCGGATGCCCGTGTCCTTCAGTCCCAGGTTGCCGCGCGCGTCCAGACCCAGCGCGCGCGAGGCGGCCTCGGCCTCGGCGTCGCGGTCGGCGGCGGTGCCTCGCGAGCCCATCTCGCCTCGGGTGCAGTCGACGATCGCGATCGCCATGCCGGCCTGCTTCATCAGCAGCAGGGTGCCGCCGCAGGCGATCTCGACGTCGTCGGGATGCGGCCCGAACGCGAGCACGTCGCAGGCGGGCAGAGACGAGACGTCCATCGTGGTCACAGCTCGAGCACCCCGTGTTCGACGCGGAACGGGTCGGCCGCGCCGACCAGCTCGTCGGCGAGCCGCGGCCCGTGCGCGTTCATGTAGCCGATCGGTCCGAAGACGCGCTCTTGGATGCGAGACCTCGGGCGCAGGGAGTTGCAAAGGCGACGCAGCTGCTTGATGCCGGTGCCCTCGCGGTTCTGGCGCGAGTTGCGCACCTTGTTGTAGAGCCGCTCAAGCTCTTCGCCCGACTTGGTGCGCGCGCGGTCGAGCGCGCCGAGCATCGACGAGTCGAGCGCCCTGAGCTTCTTCTCGATGCTGTCCAGGTCGCTCTTCAGGCGGTGACGGAGGTCGTCTACGAGGTCCTCGACGTCCCCGCTGCCGTCCTCGTCTGCTTGCAGGAGCCGATCGGCGAGCCGCTCGGGCGCCTCGTCGAGGTCCGTCAGGTCCAGGGAGAAGCGCTGCAGCAGCCGCTGCATCGCCGGCTCCACGAGCGTCAGCGACGAGCGCGGCACGAACACCGGCTGCGGCACGCCGAGCAGCCGGTAGAGCGGGGCTACGGCCGCGAGGTAGCTGAGCTCCCCCGGACCGACCACGAAGCCGATCGTCGGCAGGCACGCGTCCTGCCACAGCGGCCGGAGCAGCACGCCGGGCGACAGGTTGCTGCGGTCGCCGAACTCCTCGCCGTCGGCGAGCGGCTCGCGCCGGTCGCCG
>JBERSB010000167.1:0-4575 GCA_041236755.1 Luminiphilus sp.
ACGACTTGACGTTGGTGTAGTCGCGCGCGTCCTCGGCGACCTCGTCCTCGCCGCCCATGCCGCCGAGCAGCACGTTGCCGAGCGAGCGGTTCATCGCCTTGCACATGATCTGCGTCAGGATCAGGCCGGACGCGCCGACCATCGAGCCGACCACGATCAGCAGCGGGTTGAGGATCACCAGGCCAGCGAACGCAGCCGCGATGCCCGAGTAGCTGTTGAGCAAGGAGACGACCACCGGCATGTCGGCGCCGCCGATCGGCATGACGAGGAACACGCCGAGAATCGCAGCGACGACGCCGAGCAGCAGCATCGCGACCAGCGGCGTCGAATCGCCGGTCGCCGTCGCCATCCACAGGCCGAGCCCGATCGCGCCGCCGCCCAGCAAGAGGTGGAAGCCGTGCCGCGCAGCGCCCGAGAGCGGGTGGTTCAGCGACTTGCCGGACAGCTTGCCATAGGCGACGAAGCTGCCGGTCAGCGTCAGCATGCCGATCAGCACCGCGGCGATGGTCGCCACCGTGGACAGCGGCCCGCCGTCCCAGATCGAGCCCTCGCCGACGCCCTTCATGACCTCGGCCATCGCGACCAGCGCCGACGAGATGCCGCCGAAGCCGTTGAGCGCCGCGACCATCTCAGGCATCTGGGTCGTCGGCGTCTTCTTGGCGAGCACTGCGCCGATCGCGCTGCCAACGACGACGCCGGCGGCGAGGGTCGTCCAGTTGATGGAGTCCCGGAAGATGATCAGCGTCGTCACGATCGCGACGGCCATGCCCACCTCGGAGAGGCGGTTGCCGGACGCGCACGACTTGACGCTGGTCAGGCGCTTGATGCCGAAGACGAAGAAGAGCGTCGCGAGCAGGTAGAGATAGACCACGGCTACTTCCTCTCCTTCTTCTTGAACGAGCCGAGCATGCGGTCGGTCACCATGTAGCCGCCGATCACGTTGATCATCGCGAGCGTGATCGCGAGGAAGGCGACCGCCTGGTTCCAGAAGCCGTTACCGCTCGACGCGATGATCGCGCCGACGATCGTGATGCCCGAGATCGCGTTCGACCCGGACATCAGCGGCGTGTGCAGCGTGGGGGGGACCTTCGTGATCAGCTCGAAGCCCAACAGGGCCGCGATCACGAAGACGAAGATGAGGAGGAAGGTTTCGTCCACGTTCGCGCTCCGATCAGTTCTCCAGGGCCTTGGCGGTCGGTTCGTGACGAACGGCGCCGTCGTGCACGATCGACACGGCGCCGAGGATCTCGCCCTCGACGTCGAACGTCATCGTGCCCTCCTTGTCGATGAACTCGCCTAGGAAGGCGATCACGTTGCGCGCATACATGCGCGACGCGTCGTTGGCGACTTGTGCGGGCAGGTTGGTCTCGCCGACGATCGTGACGCCGTCGACGACGACGGTCTCACCGGGCTTGCTGCCGACCACGTTGCCGCCCTGGCCGGCGGCCATGTCGATGATCACCGAGCCCGGCGCCATCGCGCTGCGCATCTCCTCGGTGACCAGCACGGGCGCCTTCTTGCCGGGCACCAGCGCGGTCGTGATCAGCACGTCCGAGGCGGAGATGTGCTTGGTCAGGATCTCGCGCTGCTTGTTGAGGAACTCCTCGCCGGCCTCCTTGGCGTAACCGCCCGAGGTCTCGGCGTCGGGCGGCGAGCCGGTGTCGACGAACTTGCCGCCGAGTGACTCGACCTGCTCCTTGACCGCCGGTCGGATGTCGTTGGCCTCGACGACCGCGCCGAGCTTCTTGGCGATCGAGATCGCCTGCAGGCCGGCGACGCCCGCACCCAGCACCAGCACCTTGGCCGGCGTGATCGTGCCCGCGGCGGTCATCATCAGCGGGAACATCTGCGGCAGGTGCACGGCCGCGAGCAGCACCGCCTGGTAGCCGCCGCAGCTCGCCTGCGAGCTGAGGATGTCCATCTTCTGCGCGCGCGTGATCCGCGGCATGAACTCGAGCCCGACCGCGGTCACCTTGCCGTCACGCAGCGCCTTGATCGAGTCCAGCGCGTTGCCGGGCGTCAGCGTGCAGACCAGCAGCGAGCCGGCCTTCTGCTGCGAGCACAGGTCCGGCGTCGGGATCTGGATGCCGAGCACGATGTCCGCCGAACTACGGGCGTCGGCGTCGACCAGGGTCGCGCCCGCCTCCTCGTAGTCGGCGTCCGGGAAGCCTGCGGCGAGGCCCGCGCCTCGCTCGACCTGCACGGTCAAAGACAGCTTCTGCATGCCTTTGACGGTCTCGGGAATCGCCGCGACGCGCGTCTCGCCCGCCGCCGACTCCTTCGGCACGAAGATCACAACCATGGGGGTCCTTGCCTCGGTCCTAACGCGAATGAACGACGACAAGAGAAACAGAACCCGCGGCGTCGCGCCACCGCGAAAGGCCGGTAGTCTCTAGCGCCGTGAGAAGCTTTGTTGGTGACCTCGCGGACCGTGTGCTGGGCGGGCAGGCGCCGATCGTGATCGGGCTGGACCCGCGCCTCTCAGCGTTCCCCGAGGGGCTGCTGCCCGGCGCCGCGCCGGCCGCACGGATCGTCGCCTTCTACCGGGAATCGCTCCCGGTCATCGCCCGACACGCGCCCGCCGTGAAGCCGAACATCGCCTTCTTCGAGGCCTACGGCGCGGACGGCTACCGCGCCTACGAAGAGGTCTGCCGGCTGGCCCACGAGCACGAGCTGCTGATCGTCGGCGACGTCAAGCGGGGCGACATCGGCAGCACGGCCGAGGCCTACGCCGAGGGGCACTTCCGCATCGCCGACGCGCTGACGCTGCACCCGTATCTGGGCAGCGACTCGGTCGCGCCGTTCCTCAAGTGGTGCGCCCCGCAGGCGGGCGGCAGGGGCGTCTTCGTGCTGGTGCGAACCAGTAACCCGGGCGCCAAGGACCTGCAGGACCTGCCCATCGGAGACGAGCCGCTGTGCGACCGGGTCGCGCGCGCCGTCGCCGCGTGGGGAGCACAGCTCGAGCAGGCGCACGGTTACCACGCGGTCGGCGCCGTGGTCGGTGCCACCTGGCCCGAGGAGCTCGCTCGACTGCGCAAACTCCTTGTCAACTCATGGCTTCTGCTGCCCGGCGTCGGCGCGCAGGGCGGCCGGGTCGAGGACCTCGCCGCCGCGTTCGACGACCGCGGGCTGGGCGCGCTCGTCAACCAGAGCCGCGGCGTCATGCAGTGCTTCGCGCCCGCCGACGGCGACTGGCTCGACCGCATCGACCAGGCCTGCAGCACGTTTGCGGCCGACTGCCGCGCCGTGGCCGTCCCCCAGAGCTGAGCACAGCACGCGTGAACTCCACCCTGCGACACATCTCGTTCCGCCAGCTCGGCACCACGGAGGTCCACCAGCGGTTCCTCGAGGACGACCGTGACCTCGGCAGATATCTCGGCATGCGGGCACGCAACGTCGACGAGCTGCTCAAGCGGGCGCCGACAGGCGCGGGTCGCGTAGTGCCGCGTGAGGAGCTGGTCGCGTCGCTGCGCGCGTATGCTGAACGCCACGACGCGCCGCCGGAGGTGTTCGCGAACATCGAGGCGCTGCTGGACCCAGAGACGCACGTCATCGTCACCGGCCAACAGCCCGGGTTGCTCGGCGGGCCGCTGTTCTGCCTGCACAAGGCCGCGACGGCGATCCGCCTGTGCCGCGAGCTGAGCGAGAAGTCCGGCGCGCGCTGCGTGCCGCTGTTCTGGAACCACAGCGACGACCACGACCTCGAGGAGGGCAACCGGGCGTTCCTGATCAACCAGAGCCAGGAGGTGCAGCGCTTCCGGCTGGACCTCAACCGGCACAACGAGCCGCTGCGCAAGATCCACGTCGGCCGCGACGTCGAGCGCCTGCTCGAGGAGGTCACGCCGCTGCTGGCGGAGTCCGAATTCCACGAACGGACGCTCGCGACCGTGCGGCCCAAGCACCCCGACGACACGCTCGGCGACCTCCAGGCGCGGCTGATGTTCGAGGTGTTCGGCCGCCACGGGCTGCTGGTCATCGAGCCGCGCGACCTGCCCGAGAGCGCGTTCGCGCCGCTCGAGCGGTGGTGGACCAAGGCCGAAGAGATCCGCGAGAAGGTCAAGCAGACCTGCGACGACCTGTTCGACCTGGGCGTCGACATCACGCTGGACCCGGGCGCGACGATGATGTTCGCGATGAACGGCGACCGGCGCGAGCCGCTCGCCGACGGCGAGGAGTTCGGCGACCGCAGCAACCTGTCGCCCGGCGTGCTGCTCCGGCCGCTGTGGCAGGACGCGTGCCTGCCGACGATCGGCTTCGTGGTCGGCCCGGGCGAACTCAGCTACCTCGCGGCCGTCGCCCCGCTCTACCGGCTGCTCGGCGTGCCGCAGCCGGTGTTCGTGCCGCGCTCGTCGCTGACGCTCGTGGAGCCGGCGATGCAGCGGCTGCTGCAGCGCTTCTCGCTGGACCTGACAGACCTCGACGACGCGCCCGAGCGGCTCGCCGAGCGGCTCCTGCAGGCAGACGAGGACGGCAGCGGGGACGTCGAGGATCTCGTCGACGACCTCCGTCACCGCCTGAAGAGCGACCTGGACAGCATCGAGAAGAAGCTCAGGGCGCTCGACTCGTCGATGCTCG
>JBERSB010000168.1:0-7382 GCA_041236755.1 Luminiphilus sp.
AACGGCTGGGGCCGCGCGAGCGCTGCCCGGCTGCAGGCCCCGCCGCACTCCTGACGGAGGTGGCGGGGCCTGCGCAATTTCGGCGGCTCGGGTGAGCGGCAGAAATCTCTCGCGGGTCTGGTATGACCCTCGTCATGAATCTCGTCAGTCGCATCGCCGCTGCGCTCACCGCCGCAGGTGTCCTGGTCGGGCTGCTGTCAGGCTGCCGGCGCGAGCCGACCGAGGTCACGTTCGAGCTCACGGGGAACGACGCGATGAAGTTCAACCTCGAGCAGCTCGAGGTCGACGCGCCCGCGAAGGTGACGATCTCGCTGAAGAACGTCGGCTCGATGCCCAAGGTCGCGATGGGGCACAACCTCGTGCTGCTCAGGCAAGGGGTCGACGCGCTCGAGTTCGCGTCGGAGTGCATCTCCAAGGGCGCGGTGGTCGAGAACGCGTTCCTGCCCGAGGCGCTGCGCGGCAAGGCGCTCGGCTGGACCAAGGTGCTGGGTCCTGGCGAGCAGGACACCCTCGTCGTCGACGTGCAGGCGCCCGGGACCTACGCCTACGTCTGCACGTTCCCCGGCCACTTCGTCAACATGAAGGGCGTGCTGGTCGCGCGTTGAGGGCCGCGCGGGCCGGTGCGCGGCGGGCCGCGCCGCGCCGGGCGGCTACTCGACGGTGACCTTGATGGTCTTCGACGCCCACCACTTGCCGTAGCTCCGGTGCGCGGCGTCGGCGAACTGCATGGTCAGCTCGTAGGTGCCAGGCTCCAGCGTGACCTCGGCCTCGGTCTGGGCCTTGCCGTAGTGCAGGAAGTCCTTGGTCTCCATCGGCAGCACGACCCCGGGCGTGACGCTGCCCTTGTTGATCGTGATGTGGTGGTGGCCGGTGGTCTTGTCGAGCGCGTTCTGGCCGGCGGGCGACATGTCCGCGCCGGTCATGCCGAAGCGGACCTTGAACGGCGCCTTCACCGTCGCGCCGTCCTGCGGCTCGAGCCACGAGACGCCGAGGTCCGAGGGGGTGGCCTCGACGGTGTAGGACACGGTCTTGTGCTGGTCGGTGGCCTTGCCCGCCGCGTCGAAGTGGTGCACGTGCAGCGTCTGCTCGCCGACCGGGAGCGAGACGTAGCCGTGGTTCTTGCCGGCCTCGAACTTCATCGCGCCGTCGGGCATCGCAGCGCCCACAGCCAGCGCCTCGCCGCCGAGGACGACCGCGATGGTGCCCTCGACGGCGGTCTCCTCGCCGGGGTCCCCGACGTAGACGCCGGTGTTGGCGAACACCGTGGCGCCGTCTTCGGGCCACACCAGGAACGGCAGCGCCTTGGCCGCGCCGCCTGCGGCTTCAGGGGTTTCGGCCGAGCAGGCGCAGAGCGCCAGCAGGGCGCAGGTGGGGAGCAGGGTCGATCGCAGGGTCATGTTCGTGGTGTGGTGGAGGATGGGGTCCGGACTCCGGCGCGAGCATAGGCTCCCTAGGCGGCGGGGCCACGGCGGATCTGCGTTCGGCGTCGGCGCGGCGCGCGCCGAGTCCCGGCAGCGCGCGTCGTCAGAGCGCGTACTGGGGGATCTTCATGCGCTCGCCGTCGCGCATCGCCGAACGGTGCGCGACGATGCCTGCGACGGTCATGTTGAGCGCCTGCGCGACGTCGATCCACGGCTTGCGGTCACGCAGGATCGCGTCGACGAACTCGCTGGTCAGGTAGCCGTGCGAGCCGCCGTGGGCGCCCGCGGACATGCCCGGCGGCAGCGGCGGCCTGCGGGTGTCGGCGTCGCCCTCGCCGTCGCGCTCGCCGTAGACCCTGCCCTTCTCGCCGTGCGCTGCGGGCATGTCCCAGCAGACCGCCATGCGCGCCATGCCGCCTTCGCTCGTGCGGAACAGCGCGATCTCGGAGCCGAACGGGTTGCCGTAGGCGTTGTTGGCGGCCTGCAGGTGCGCGACGCTGCTGGGCTTGCCCATGCAGGTGACCTCCGTGAAGCTCCCGCCGGTGACGCCGACGTAGTAGGCGTTGGAGTGTGTTGGGTAGAACTGGGGCGGGAGCCCTCGACGCCAGCCGCCGGTGTCGACCCTGCGGGTCTTCGGGTTGTAGCTGCCGAGCGGTTCGCCGAAGTAGTGGTAGTACTCGCCCTCGGAGTAGACGAGCTGCCCGAACTGACCCGCTGCGAACTGCCGGTGCCAGCCGAACAGGTCGCGGTGGAAGTACGACGTCTCGAACAGCATGTACTTGCAGCCGCTCTGCTGCACGGCCTCGAAGAGGCGGTCGGCGTCCTCCAGGGATCCGAACACCGCGGGCACCGCGGCGGCGACGTGCTTGCCGCGCTGCAGCGCCAGGATCGCGAGCCGCGCGTGGCTGGGCGCATCGGTCGCGAGGAACACGGCCTCGACCTCGTCGTCAGCCAGCAGCTCTTCGCAGGACGCGTAGGTCTTCGTGCACCTGCACGCCTTGGCGAGCGCCGCGCAGCGGTCGGGGATCAGGTCGCTGACGGCCACGACTTCGACGTTGGGGTGGTCCTGGAAGCCGAACTGCGCGCCGAACCTGCACATCCCGTAGCCGACGATGCCGACGCGCACCTTGCGCTCGGAGAACGGCCGCCACGCCCGCGACGCGTCGTGTGCAGGGTCTTGTTCGTCGAAGCCGGAGATCACCTCGCCGCGCGCGTTCCTTGGCTTCTTGACGGGTCCTTGCGGTTGCGGGTCCTGTCCTCGCCCGATGCCGGAGAGGCCGAGCGCGCTGGCCGCGAGGCCGACTGCCTTGAGGCCGACTGCCTGGAAGAAGGTGCGCCGTGATGGGGAGCTGGTCATGGTCCTGCGTGCGAACGGTTCGTCGCTCGCGATGAGTGTAGGCAACATCCGTGGCGCCTCGCGGCGTCTCTTATCTGTCCCAGGATCGCGGTCGTGGCCGCAGCAGGTCGGCGCCCATGTCTGTGCAGAGTTGTCTACAAGGGTGCAAGTTGTTCTGGCAGAGAGGTCAAGGGCTGCAGCTGCGACGAGCCAGAGAATGGCGGTAGGCGGTATGTAGGCGCCGGCTCCCCTTGAGTCGGCGGGTGCGCTTGCGGGGGCGCGGCTGCTGTGGAGCATGGGGACAGGGACAGTCCTGCCCGCTGCCCGACCTCGACGCCACCCGGCACGCCGGGTTCGACATCTCGTGCGTGCGCTGCAGGACGTCAGCCCTGCTCGTTTCCCTTCACCTCGAGACAGAGAACCCATGCACAAGATCTTCCTCTCCGCCGCAGCGTTGGCGGTTGCCACGGTCCTGCCGGCGCAGTCGCTCACGACTACGTTCCAAGGCGGCAACGGCCAGTCCGGCAACATGTTCGACATCAAGGCGCTCGTAGGTCTGACCGTCGACAGCTTCGACGTGAACCTCGACGCCGGCACGTGGGACCTCGAGGTCTACGCGCTCCCGGCCAACACGCCGTATCTGCCCGACGTCAACAACGCAGCTGCCTGGGGCGCTCCCCTGGCGCAGGTGTTCGGCGTGGTCAGCAACGGCGCCAACGTGGCGACCCCGCTCAACCTCACCCTCGGCCTCCCGGTCGCGCCCGGCAACATCCAGGCCTTCTACGTGACGGTGACCAACGGCACGTCGATCAACTACACCAACGGCTCGGTGACGGGTTCGCTCTACGCTTCGAACGCGGAGATGGAGTTCTACGAAGGCTCGGGCCTCGCGTATGCGTTCTCCGCCAACTTCAACCCGCGGATCTTCAACGGCACGATCTTCTACACCGCGTCGCCGGGCCAGGCGACCAAGGAGGCGTACGGTGGGAGCTGTGACTTCCCGTCGCAGTTCGGCGAGCTGTTCGCGCAGGGCGATCCGGTCGACCTGGCGAACACGTCGTGGACGCTGACCGACAACGGCAACGGCACGTGGAGCGTCGCGACCGGCGGTCTGCCCTACGACGCCGCCGGCGCGCAGGCCGCGGGCACGGACCTGACCGACCCCGCAGCGCCGTGGACCACCTGGACCAGCAGCTCGTCGGCCAGCTGGGACGACGCGACCGTTGTGCTGACGACGGCGGCCGGCCCGCTTAGCTACCCGGACGCGGCGACGGGATCGACCGCCTCGACGGCGCAGGTCTCGATCAACACCAACGGATCGATCCGCTTCGGCGACCAGGGCGCGGACAACTCGTTCGCCTACAACGGCGGCAACGGCAACGTCGGCGCCGTGTTCCAGGGAACGGCCGGCCCGGCCCTGCCGAACTTCGCGGTGTTCTTCAACGACCTCAACCCCGACATCGCCGGCGGCGGCGGCGGGACGATCTGGGTCGAGGACAACGTCGGCGGCGGCGCCGGTGGCCTGCGCGTCACCTGGGACAGCGTACCGAACTGGCAAGCCGCAGGCGGCCCGACCGCTGCGCTCAACGACCTGCAGATCACGATCCTGCCGGGGATCGTCTTCCTCGCCTTCGGGCCGAGCGTCGGCAACGCCGGCAGCGCCGGCAACAGCGGGATCGTCGGATGGAGCCAGGGTGACGGGTCGACCAACAACCGGGTCGACTGGACCGTCGACATGGTGAGCTACACCAGCGGCACGGGCTTCGTCGGCCCGACCACCGACGCGAGCGCGACGCCGGTGCTCGGCACGACCACCAACCTGACGCTCTCGGGCCTGCAGCCCACGGCCATCGTGGGCGGCTTCGTGCTGGGCCTCACCCAGCTGAACCCGGGCATTCCGCTCTCGGCCGCGCTGGGCGTCAACTGTGAGTTGCTCACGACCCTGGACAACATCCAGGTCGTACCGGCGGTGGGCGGCTCTGCGCAGTTCGGTCTGCCGATCCCGAACAACTCTGCGCTCACGGGCCAAGCGATCTTCGCGCAGGGCTTCGGCCTCGACACGGCGCTGGTCGGCCCGTCGGCCGGCGAGCGGAACTCGCTCGGCGCGACGATGGGCAACGGCGTCAAGCTGTCGCTCGGCACCTGATGCCGAAGCCGTCGAGCAGCGCCGCACTGGCGGCGCTGCTCGGCAACGCAGCGCCTGTGGCCTCCAGGCGCGCGGCTGGTTGTGGAACGGCGCCGTCCGCGTCCGCGTCGCCCCGGAAGATGCAGTAGTCGTCGCCGGGTGCGGGTGACCTTCCGAGCGTGACAGCGGCGGCGTCATTCTCGACGGCGTCGGTCGAGCCGACACGCCGCACCAGCTGCTGGATGCAGAACGAGAGTAGGTTGGCGCCGAGCCTGTCCGTGCAACCTCGCTCGACCGCACGAGATCTGCAAGCGCGAGTTCGGCTGCAGGAACGGCATCCGCGCGTGGTCGACGAGCCCGAACGAAGGCATGGCCGGCGGCGTGATGGCCCCTGTGTGGAGGCGGCCAGAAATGCGGCCCGACGCTTCGCGCGATGCTCATCAGGAGCGTGGTCATCTCTTCTGTCGATTGCATGAGCGGAGCACGTTGGGCACGCGTCACTCCCTGAGGATTGCGTGTAGGTCTCCGTGCAACCAAATGGTGTCCGCCGTGAGGCCTGCCTCCGTCCACGCCGCGAGACGCCGCACGCTTCGCCATGCTGCTCTGGCGTCTCTGCTAGCAGCTGGCACGACCTACATCCAGAGGTCCGAGAGCCTCCTCGGTCGGCGCTCTCGAGGTGACCTGTGTCGTAAGCGTGCCGTCGCCCGAGCGCCGTCTGGCGTGATCGGAGCAAGTGCTGGGAAAAGGCCGCAGCATGGGCTCTACGAAGCGTCGGCGACGGGTCGCCGGGGCGTTCGGTCTGTTTGCTAGACTGTGGGCGCGCAGGCGTTCGCCGCTCCCGTCGTCTCCCCACGAATACGGCATCCGGGAGATGTCTGAGGTTCCTGCAACCAAGGCCGAGCATTTGCGTCCGTCACCCCGCAATCCCCGATCTCTTCCTCTGAGTCTTGCAATGAACCCCCAGGATCCATCCGACGAGACCCGTCTGACGTCGTCGAATCAGCGCCCGCGAGGCGAAGGCGGAGACGACGACGCCACGGTGCCCTCGATGCCTGCGGGCGGCGACCAAGACAGTGCGGCGCCCACGATCCCGGCGGGCAGCGCAGAAGAACCGTCAGATCAGCCCACGCTCATCCATGCGAAGTCTGGTGACGGACAGGCCGGCGGCGGCAGCAGCAGCGATCCACTCCTGGGCGTGGAGCTCGGTGGTTGCCTCATCGAAGGCCTGCTCGGCCGAGGCGCAATGGGGGCGGTGTATCGCGCCCGCCAAGTCCGTCTGAACCGAGAGGTCGCGGTCAAGGTCATGCGCCCTGACCTGCTCTCCGACCAGCGCATGCTGAAGCGCTTCCAGTCCGAGGCTCGAATGGTCGCGCAGTTCCAGAGTCCGCACGTCGTCATGGTGCACGACGTGGGCATGGAGCGGGGCGTGCACTTCCTGGTCATGGAGTTGGTGCGCGGCAAGAACCTGCGCGACTACACCAAGCTCCTGGCGGGTGGCCGTCTGCCGGTGAGCGAGGCGCTGCCGTTGTTGAGGCAAGCGTGTGCGGGGCTGGAAGAGGCACAGCGGCAAGGCATCATCCACCGCGACATCAAGCCCGACAACCTGATGCTCACGGAGCGTGGTGAGCTCAAGATCGCCGATTTCGGCATCGCCAAGCCCGAGAGCGACGACCTCGGCCTCACGCTCACGCAGGAGCTCGTCGGGACGCCGCTCTACATGAGTCCTGAGCAGTGCCAGGGTGCTCAAGACATCGACTTCCGGAGCGACATGTACTCGCTCGGGGCCACGTTCTATTACCTGTTGACCGGCGAGCCGCCGGTGCAGGCGAGCTCTGTATACGAGCTGATCAAGACCAAGACGCAGATCGACTTCCTGGCGCTCTGGGAGGCTTTGCCCGAGCTCGCGGAGGACCATCCGCTCTCGCGCGTCGTTGCGCGCATGACGGCCCTGGATCGCGGGGACCGCTACGAGACCTACGAAGAACTCTCGACGGATCTGCTGCTCGTGCAGCAGGGGCGCACAATGGAGATCCAGCGGCCGCCGACGCGGCGCGCAGCGCGGGGCGCCGACCGCGAGGACTCCGGGTCGAAGACCGGCGGCCGCGGTGTCGCGATCGGCCTCGTGCTGGCGTTGCTGGCCGGCGGGGGCGGATTCTACTACTGGCAGCAGCAGTCTCAGCAGCCGACGCAGTTGCAGCCCGTTGTCGACAACACCGGCGATCCCTCGCCGTCCAAACCACCGGCCGCGGCGGCGATGCTGGCTGAGCTGCGACAGCGCTTGCGGACCGAAGGTCCTTCGACAGAGCTGCTCGCCGCGGTCAAGGTTGTCCAGGCCGGCGGAGACGACGCGGCCGCGCGCGATGCGCTCGCTGCCTCCTTGTCCGAGGCGCTGCAAGTGCAGCAGCGCTGCCGAGAGCTGGTGGTGCCCGAGGTACTGAGCGTGCCGTTCTCTACGCTCGAACAGCTCTCTGAGCAGATCGCTGGGGCGCACCGCTTGCCG
>JBERSB010000169.1:0-2909 GCA_041236755.1 Luminiphilus sp.
TGAGGCGCACGTCGTCGCCCGACGGACTGTTCGAACTGCCGCCGCTGCCGGTCGGCGAGTTCGGGGTGCAGCTCGTCGCCGTCGACGCCGAGGGCCGGCCGCGGCCGCTGACGGCGTGGCGCGGTGCGTTCGCGCTCACTGGCAGCAACGGCGTCGTCGACCACGTCTCGCTCGAGCCCGCGTGCGCGCTGACGCTCGACCTGCAAGACGCCCAGGGCGCAGCGTTCGATCCGCGCCCCCACGACGCCGTGCAGATCCAGCTGACGCGCCCAGCAGCGCCCGGACTGCAGCGTCGCTGGGTCGCGGCTGCCACAGAAGGAGCGGGGCAGGTCACCGCGGTCGACGCGCTGCCCGCGCCTGCCCCCGTCTGGCTGGCGGCGCCCGCTGCGCCGGGCGCCTACCAGCTCGAGATCAAGATCGGCGGCGCGGTCCGCGCGCAGCGCACGCTGCTGCTCCGCGCCGAAGCGCAGACCGAGCAGGTCGTCGTCTATTGATCGACGCCTGCTGGTCGTCTGCTACGGACGCGGCGGCTCGGCCGTGCGCGCCGCGCGCGGGAAGCAGCGCGCCACCAGCGCGGTCCAGCCGGTCTGGTGCGAAGCGCCGCAGCCGCGGCCGGTGTCGCCGTCGAAGAACTCGTAGAACCAGCAAAGGTCCCGATAAGCCGGGTCGTCGCGGAACCTCGCGTCGTCGCCGGCGAACGGCGGCATGCCGTCGTCGCCGCGTCGGAACAGCGTGGTCAGCCGCCTGGACAGCTCGTCGGCGACCTCTTGGAGCGTCAGCCGGTTGCCCGACCCCGTCGGACACTCGACCGTGAACGAGTCGCCGTAGAACCGCCCGTAGCGCTCCAGCGCCTCGATGAGCAGGAAGTTGACCGGGAACCAGATCGGCCCGCGCCAGTTGCTGTTGCCGCCGAACATGTCCGTCGTGCTCTCACCCGGGGTGTAGTCGACGCGGTACTCGTCCTCGTCGTGCGCGAAGACGAACGGCTCGTCCTTGTGGACGCGGGACATCGAGCGCACGCCGTGCGGCGACAGGAACTCGCCCTCGTCGAGCATGTACGCGAGCACGCGCTCCAGCTGCTCACGCGAAGGGATCGCCAGCAGCGCCTTGGCGGAAGCGCCCTCACCGCGGAACGTGATGTGCTTCGCCAGCTCGGACTCGTGCTCGAGGAACCAGTTCATCCGGCGCTGGAAGCCCGTCAGCTCCTGCAACCGAGCGAGCGGCAGCACCTCCACCGCGCACATCGGCAAGAGGCCGACGAGCGACCGGATGCGCAGGCGCACGGCCTCGTCTTCGCCCTCGGCGCCGTGGATCTGGTCGTAGTAGAAGCCGTCCTCTTCGTCCCAGAGCCCGGTGCCCCCGAGCGTGTTGATCGCGTGCGTGATCTGCACGAAGTGCTCGAAGAACTTCGAGGCGACGTCCGAGTAGCTCTTGTCGTAGTGGGCCAGCTCGAGCGCCATGCTCAGCATGGTCGCGCAGTAGAACCCCATCCACGCTGTGCCGTCGGCCTGCTCGAGGTTGCCGCCGGTCGGCAGCGGCTGGCCGCGGTCGAACACGCCGACGTTGTCGAGTCCGAGGAAGCCGCCGCCGAACACGTGCTTGCCGCGCACGTCCTTCTGGTTGACCCACCACGTGAAGTTCAGCAGCAGCTTGTGGAACGCCGACGCGAGGAAGTTCAGGTCCCGCGCGCCGCGCGGCCCGGTCACCTTGTAGACGCGCCAGCACGCCCAGGCGTGCACCGGCGGGTTGACGTCGTGGAACGCGAACTCGTAGGCCGGCAGCTGGCCGTTGGGCGCCATGTACCACTCCCGCAGGAACAGCAGCAGCTGCGACTTCGCGAAGCCCTCGTCGATGCGCGCGTACGGGCTCATGTGGAACGCGAGGTCCCACGCCGCGTACCACGGGTACTCCCACTTGTCGGGCATCGAGACGACGTCGCGGTTGTAGAGGTGCGCGAAGTCGGAGTTGCGCCCCTCCTTGCGCGCCTCCGGCGCCGGCGGCTGGCTGGGGTCGCCGCGCAGCCACGTCCGGACGTCGTACCAGTAGAACTGGCGCGACCAGACCAAGCCGGCGTACGCCTGGCGCTGGATGCGCGCCGACTCCTCGTCACACGGGCCCAACAGGTCGCTGTAGAACGCGTCCGCGTCCTCGGCGCGCGCGCGCATGATGTCTTCGAAGTCCGCCCCGAACGGCGCACCCTGGGACGAGGTCGGCCGCAGGCGGAGCCGGATCCTGCGCTCTTCACCGGGAGGGATCATCAACACGCACCAGAACGCGGCCTTGCTGCCTCGGCCGTCTGCCGCGACCGCAGCCTCGTCGCCGTCACAGACACGGCGATGGAAGCCGTCCTTGACCAACGCGTCGGCGTCCCCTTCGCCGAACAGCCGCGCCATGTTCGTCTCGTTCTCGGTGAACAGCGCTCCGCGCCACTGCCGGTCGTCGCCGTCGCCGAAGCCCTCGATCAAGAGCTCCATTTCGTCGAGGTCCGTGCCCGCTGCGACCAGGCGGTGCTCGCCGTCCCGGCGCAGCTCGCCGCGCGGCCAGTAGCCTTCGCCGGTGTGGCCCCACGACCACGTGTTCCGCCACCAGAGCTGCGGCAGCACGTGCAGGCGCGCGTCCTCGGGGCTGTGGTTGCGGACCGCGAGCTCGACCAACAGGTCCTCGGGCGCGGCCTTGGCGTAGGTCGCGGTGACGTCGAAGTAGCCGTCGTCGAACGCGCCGGTGTCGCGCAGCTCGTACTCCGGCTCCTCACGGCCGCGCGCGGCGTTGGTCTCGACCAGGTCGTCGTACGGGAACTCCTTGCGCGGGTACTTGTAGAGGCCGCGCAGCCACGCGCTGCTCGGCAGGCCGTCGACGTAGAAGTACTCCTCCTTGACGTCCTCGCCGTGGTTGCCCTGCGGCCCCGTCAG
>JBERSB010000170.1:0-4316 GCA_041236755.1 Luminiphilus sp.
CTACGGGGTCCCGAAGCCGGCCGCGGAGGCCGACGGCTGGTTCTCGATCCGGTGGAACCAGCGCTGGGAGCTGCAGCGCGCGATCGTGTTCGTCGACCCGGGCCTGGAGACCCGCTGGCTGCGGCACACGATGCTGGAAGAGATGTTCCAGGTGCTGGGCGCCAGCAACGACTCGCCGCTGCTACAGGACTCGGTGGTGTTCGAAGGGCGCCATTCGTTCGGTTCGCGCGACCGGCTCGCGCGGATCGACCGCGACGTGCTCCAGGCGCTCTACGGTCGCCTCGATCCAGGGGCGGACGCGGACGCGATCCGCCGCGCGGTGGCGCGATGAGGCAGGGCCCGATGGCCGCCTTGTATTCGCCGTAGGCTGCGGCATCCTCACCCTGTGTGAACCCCGTCGACCTGCGGAGCGATACGATGACGTCGCCTTGCGCCGAGATGCGCGCGGCGATGGCCGCTGCCGAGGTCGGCGACGACGTCTACGGTGAGGACCCGACCGTGCGCCGCCTGGAGGAGCAGTGCTGTGAGCTGCTCGGCAAGGAGGCCGCGATGTTCGTCCCGACGGGCACGATGGCCAACCAGGTAGCGATTCACGTGCACTGCCGCGCGGGCGACGAGCTGATCTGCGAGGCGCGCAGCCACGTCTACTACTACGAAGGCGGCTCGATCGCGCGGCTGTCGGGCACCCAGGTGCGGCCGTTGCCGGCGGACGGCGGGTTCCCCACGGCCGCGCAGGTCGAGGCCGCGGTGCGGGTCGACGATCCCCACTACCCGCGCTCGCGGCTGCTGGTGGTCGAGAACACCCACAACATGGCCGGCGGACGCGTGGCGACGCCCGCGACCGTGCACCAGTTGGCTATGGCGGCGCGCAGGCACGAGATGGCGGTGCACTGCGACGGCGCCCGCCTGCTCAACGCCGCGGTCGCGCTCGGCGTCGCCGCTGCAGACCTGCTGCAGGACGTGGACACGTCCACGCTGTGCCTGAGCAAGGGACTCGGCGCACCCGTCGGCTCCGTGCTGGTCGGACCGAAGGAGTTCGTGCACGAAGCGCGGCGCGCCCGCAAGGCGTTCGGCGGCGGCATGCGCCAGGCAGGCGTGATCGCCGCAGCCGGGCTCGTGGCCCTGGAGCGCGGTCCGGAATGGCTGCGCGGAGACCACCGGCGCGCGCGGACGCTCGCGGACGGGCTCGCGCAGCTGGCGTGGGCCCGCGTGGACGTCGAGGCGACCGAGACCAACATCGTCATGGTCGACACCGCCCCAGGGGTCGCCGACGCCGCGCTCGACCACCTGCGGTCGTCTGGCGTGCTGGCGGGCAAGGCCGGCGCCGAGCGCATCCGCTTCGTGCTGCACCGAGACCTCGACGACGCGGCGGTCGAGCGCTGCCTCGACGCGTGTCGATCCTTCGCGGATCCTGGATCATCCGGAACCTGAACGACTCCCCGAACCCCAACGAGCGAGAACCCTACGTGAGCATCTTCAAGGCGTACGACATCCGCGGCACCTACCCCGACCAGATCGACGCACAGACCGCGACTCGCATCGGCGCGGCGATGGTGCAGTTCCTCGGCGCGAAGCGGCTGGTGGTGGGCCGCGACATGCGGACCATGGCGCCCGAGATCCAGGACGCGCTGATCGACGGCATGCTGGGTCAGGGCTGCGACGTGGTCGACATCGGCCTCGCGTCGACGCCGATGGTCTACTACGGGATCGGCAAGGTGCCGTGCGACGGCGGCGTCGCGGTGACCGCATCCCACAACCCCAAGCAGTACATCGGCTTCAAGATGTGCCGGGCCGAGGCGCGGCCGCTGTCGGGCGACTCGGGGATCCAGGACATCCAGGCCCTCGTCGAGTCCGGCGACCTCGCGCCCAAGGAGCACAAGGGCAAGCGCGAGCAGGTCGACCTGATGGACGACTGGTGCGCCCACGTCGCGGGCTTCGCGCGGGACATCCGGCCGATGAAGGTCTGCGTCGACTACGCCAACGGCATGGGCGCCAACGAGTCGCCCGCGATCTTCGCGCGCATTCCGGGCCTGGAGATCGTCCCGATGTACGACGAGCTGGACGGGACCTTCCCCAATCACGAGGCCAACCCGCTCAAGGAGTCCAACCTCGACGTGCTCCGCGCGTCGGTGAAGGAGCACGGCGCGACGATGGGGCTGTCGTTCGACGGCGACGCGGACCGCTGCGCGTTCGTCGACGAGGAGGGCCGCACGGTCCACGCCGACCTCATCACCGTGATCCTCGCCCGCGGCTTCCTCGAGCGGCACCCGGGCAAGGGCGTGATCTACGACCTGCGCTCCAGCAAGGTCGTGCCCGAGGAGATCGAGCGGCTCGGCGGACGGCCGGTGCGCGAGCGCGTCGGCCACTCGTTCATGAAGGAGACCATGCGCCAGAAGGACTGCATCGGCGGCGGTGAGCTGTCCGGACACTTCTACTTCGCGGAGAACTTCTTCACGGATTGCGGCGTGCTCGCGGCCATCGAGGTGATGAACCAGTTGAGCAAGGAGAACACGACGCTGAAGACGGCCGCCGATGCGCTGCGCAAGTACCACGGCAGCGGCGAGGTCAACTTCAAGGTCGACGACAAGGCCGGCAAGATGAAGGAGGTCGAGGCGCGGTTCGCCGACGGCCAGATCGACTTCCTCGACGGCATCACGGTCACCTACGACGACTGGTGGGTGAACGTGCGGCCGAGCAACACCGAGCCGTTCCTGCGCATGTGCCTCGAGGCCGACACCGAGGAGCTGCTGCAGCAGAAGCGCGCCGAGGTTTTTGCTGTGCTCGGCGACCCGGTCGACCACTAGCTCGGAGCCCTGCGAGATGTTCGCGCGGCCCTCTGGCGTAGTCACCCTGACGACGGACTTCGGTCTCGACGATCCCTACGTCGGCATCCTGAAGGGCGCGCTGCTGCGCTCGGCACCCAAGGCGACGGTGGTCGACCTCAGCCACGCGGTACCTCCGCAGGACGTCTCCACGGGCGCCTTCGTGCTTTGGTCGGCGCTGGGGCGGTTCGCTGACGGGACGGTGCACGTCGGTGTGGTGGATCCGGGCGTCGGGACGAGCCGACGCCTGCTCGGGGTGGCGGCCGCGTCGCAGTACTGGCTGGGCCCCGACAACGGCCTGCTGGGCGCGGTGCTGGCGCAGGACCCGCGGGCCGAGGTCCGCGAGCTCGACCTCGAGCACCTCTCTGTCGCGCGAGTCCGTCACCTTCGACGGCCGCGACGCGTTTGCGCCGGTCGCGGGCATGCTGAGCGCGGGCCGCTACGGGTTCCGTGCGCTCGGACCGCGAGCCGACGACGCCTCGTCCGAGGACCTCGTATTCGGCGGCCAGGACCGCGTAGTCTACGTCGACCGGTTCGGCAACCTCGTGACCAACGTGCGCGCAGACCGCGTCGAGGGCGCGGGGCCCGTCGCCATCGAGGTCGAGGGACGGACGGTCGCGCTCCGGCGCACCTACGCAGACGTGGCGCGTGGGGCGTTGCTGGGCTACGTGGGTTCTTTCGGGCTGGTGGAGACCGCGGCGCGCGACGCGTCGGCGGCGGAAGAACTCGGCGTCAGGGCGGGGGCGCCGGTGGTGGTCGGGCCGGAATAGCTCCACGAGCGATCGGAGCGGCCGGCGATTAGGATGTTCTCGCCGATGACCCCGACTCCAGCACATGCCAACCGTACGCTCCGCGTCGTCGGCGTCCCGATGGACCTGGGCGCCGGTCGCCGCGGTGTCGACATGGGTCCCTCGGCGATCCGCATCGCGGGGCTCGACGGCGCGCTGCGGAGTCTCGGCTTCGAAGTCGTAGACGACGGCGACGTCGGCGTGCCTGCGCCGGAGACGCGCGAGCCGGGCGACCAGAATGCGCGCTACCTGGAGCCGATCTACCACGTCTGCAACCGGCTGCGGCTGCGCGTCAGGCGCGCGCTCGAGCAGGGCGACGTACCGATCGTGCTGGGAGGAGACCACAGCATCGCGATCGGCACCTTCTCCGGCGTGGCCGAGCACTACCGCGACCGCGGGGAGCAGGTCGGCTTGATCTGGGTCGACGCGCACGGCGACATGAACACGCCCGAGAGCTCACCCAGCGGCAACATCCACGGCATGCCGCTGGCGACCCTGCTCGGCCTCGGCCACCCGCGGCTGGTCGAGATGGGTGGGTTCTCGCCGAAGGTGCACAAGGAGCACGTCTGCCTCATCGGAATCCGCGACATCGACGACTCCGAGCGGCGGATCATCCGCGAGTCGGGGATCCACGTCTACACGATGCGCGACGTCGACGAGCGCGGGATGCGCGCGGTGATGATGGAGGCGGTCTCGATCGCTTCGG
>JBERSB010000171.1:0-12791 GCA_041236755.1 Luminiphilus sp.
CTCGTCGGCAAGGTCACGGGGTTCCGCCCCGAAGAGCTCGGCGAGGTCGAGGTCGGCGCGCTGATGGTCCCCGAAGACGGCAACATCATGTCCGGGATGATGTCGATGCGCGGCGGCCGCGGCGGACGCGGCGGCGGTCGCAGCACGACCACTGTCAAGGTCCGGGCCGACGGCACCTACCGCCTCGAAGGACTGAAGCCCGGCGACTACATCGTGCGCACCTGGCTCGGTGACTGGCGCCAGATGATCCGCACCCTGCAGCCGTCCATGACGAGCGGTGAGCTGGTCGCCGACGTCACCGTGCGCGCGGGCAACGAGACCAGCTGGGACCTGCAGCTCGAGCGTCCACAGGTCGGCGCCGTGGCGGGCGCTGTGCTGCGCAACGGCGAGAACGCGCGCGGCCTGCGCGTCGAGCTGCGCCGTCAGGAAGTCGGCGGGCAGCAGCCCCCCGGCGGCGACCCGATGCTGAGCCGCTTCATGAACTTCGGCCGGCGCCAGTCCGCGGAGGTGGGCGCCGACGGCAGGTTCGAGATCAAGGAGGTCGACGCTGGCGCCTACACGCTGCGGATCACGGCCGGGCGGCGGGGCGGCGTGCTCTACGAGGAGCCGCTGCAGGTCGTGGCCGACGTCACCGTCGAGCGCACCTTCTCGCTCACCGTCGGCTCCGTCGCGGGATCGATCACGACGGAGGACGGCTCGGATCCCAAGCAGCTCGGCGGCCAGATCTCCCTCGTGCCCGACCTAGTCGAGGTGCCCGAGGACCTGGACCGCTTCCTCCGCGACAACACGTCGTTCGAGGCGCGCGTGCGCGACGGCCGCTTCGAGGTCTCCTCGCTGCCCACGGGCACCTACCTGCTGATCGCCCGACTGCGCGACCGCGAGCGCACCACGCAGACCGTGGTGGTCGCGGGTGCAGAGCAGGTCGCCGTCACCGCAGGCAAGGCGAGCTCCCAAAACGGCGGCGCGCCCAAGTAGGATCGGCGGCCCCGCACCGGAGCCGCCCCATTCGAACCCTCGCCTCGATCCTCATCTCGCTGCTGATCGCGGTCGCGATCGGCGCGACCGGCTACGCGCTGCTGCTCTCGGTGGGCCGCGGACCGCTCCCCAGCGCCGGCGCGAGCGGCCCGTTCGCGCCGATCGAGGCGCCGGCGGCGCCGCGCCGGCTGCCCGAGGTCGCTGGGATCGACGGCGCCGACGTGGGCGTAGGCGCACAGGACGCGCCGCGCGCAGCCCTCGTCGCGCACGTCGCGGCCGTGCCGCCTGCGCTCCTCGCGAACGCCGGCGTCGCCGTCTTCCACGCGCGCACCGGCGGCGGGCTGCGGTGGTTGCCGCTCTCGAACTTCACGCCCAGCGTGGACGGCGGCCGGATCGTCCAGATGGACATCCCCGCGAGGCAACCCGTAACGGTCACGCTCGCCGCCGAGCCGGCGCGCGCGCGGCACGGCTACCTCGACCGCCGCGACGTCGACGCGACCGCAGAGCAGGCCACGGTGCAGCTCGACGGCGCGCTGCACCCCGTAGAGCTGGCGCTGCCTCCTGGCGTGGAGCGCGCGGGGCCGCTCCTGCTGCAGCGCACCCGAGACCGTCAGTGGCTGCCGCTGGAGCTCGAGTCGGGCGCCGTCACGCTCCGGCTCGGCAAGGAGTTCGTGGTTCATCTGCCCGCGGACGAATACGAACTGCTCGACCCGCTGGTGCCCACGCGCGCGCAGCGCTTCACGGTCGCTGGGCCGACCTCGGTCACGTTGCGCGAGGCGCTCGCACCGGCTCGAGCCGACCGCCGCTGAGGCGGAACACGCTGCTGGAGATCGGGTGCGGCGCGCGGCCGGCCATCGACTCGGTCGCGCTCATGAGGCGCTCGACGTCCTGATCGCGCTCGGGGCCCGCCCAGAGCGTGTCGCGGTCGGGCACCGCGACGAGCAGCCCGTCCTGCTGGTCCAACAGCAGCACGCGGGTCGCGTCGAATCCGTCGCCGGACTGGAGCAGCACGCCCTCCGAGCTCGCCTCGTCGAGGCCGTTGCTGCCCAGGCGCGCGAGGTTGCTCACCGCGAGGTTGTGCAGGTCCTCCGCAGACTTCTGCCAGCGGCGCAAATGCGCACGGCACAGGAAGACCATGCACGCGTCGTCGTCCACCACGTAGACCGCGACGAGCTCGTCGTTGAGCGGCGTGTGCACCAGCCCCGAGTCGCCGAAGGTCCCCTGCTCGACGAGCCACGCGCGGCTGCGCACCTGGGGCAGCAGCAGCGGTGCTGCGGTGGCGAAGTCGAGCTCGTCCGCGCGGTCCAGGCCGACCTCCCGGATGTCCTCGACCAGTTGGGAGACCATCTTCGGGAACGCCTCGGGGAAGGCCTCGGCGTGGCGGAACGCCTCGCGCAGCCCGACGGGCGTCTCTTGGCCGTCGACCGCGAGCAGGCAGGCGAACCGATCCGGCAGCATCCCGAGGAAACGCACGTCGGGGTGCGAGGCCTCCAGCTCTGCCTCGAGCCGCAGCAGGAACGCGCCGACCTCAGGCGGATACGACGCGCGGCCGCGGCGGGTCCAGCGCCACGCGGCCACCGTCGCCGCGCCTGCGGCGATCCAGCCCAAGAGCTGCCACGGTGACATCTGGTGGATATCGGCCGTTGCGAGCGACCTCTGCAGCCGCGCCCGGATCGGAGACCGGATCGGAGACCTCAGCGTCTGTTCCGTCGATCAGGGCGTCTGCACCCCCACCGCGACCGTCGGGCGCAGGCGGGGGCAGGCTCGGGGCTGCCGGCTACGAACGGGTCCTGACTCAGCCTGTTTCCGCGGGGCATCTTACGGGCACGCCGGATCGACGGGCGAAGCATTCGTCCGAATTATGGCGCTCTCTTTACCCTTGCGCATTTCGTCCGGAAATCGGACGATTTCTTGCGAATGCTGGAGGAGAACGGGTTGCGCGACGGGGAGCGGAGCTACCGGCTCGTGATCCTCGGGCACGAGTCGACGCGAACGGTGCCGCTGGTCGGCCAGCGCTGGACCCTCGGCCGCTCGGCGTCGTGCTCGGTCATCCTGCGGGATGCGTCCGTCAGCCGCCGGCACGTCCTCATCGAGCGCGACGGCGCGACGTTCCGATTCCGGGACCTGGGCGGGGCCAACCCGACCAGGCTTCTCGGGCGCGTCGTGACGTCGGGAGAGCTCCCGCTGGGCCAGCCGCTGACGGTCGGCCTGACCCAGGTCTCGATCGAGGAGCGCGCGCGGCCGAGCGCCGTCGAGGTGCGCGACCTGGAGACGATCACCGTGTCGCGCGAAGTGATCGACGAGGAGTCCCCAGACCCCGACCCGGCAGACGCCCAGTCCGAGCGCGAAACCATCGCCCTGAAGGTGCTGGGCAGCCTCGAATGGGCCGTGGCCGACGTAGGCGACCTGTTCGACGCAGCCGAGCCGCTGCTCGCGGTCGCGCTGCAGCTGACCGGCCGCAGCCGCGGCTGGATCGCGCGGCTGCCTACCCAGACGTCGGTCGAGACGCTCGCCGTGATCCCGGCCGACGATGTCTCGTACGTGCCGACCCTGCCCGGTGACCCCCGGCGCGACGCGCGCGCCAACCGTCGGCCGCACATGCTCTTCACCCGCGAAGCCGGCGCCGAACGCGAGCGTCTGGTGATCCCGATGGGCTCGGCTCCTGGCGGGCTGCTGGTCGTCGAGGGCGACCGTGACGGCGCGCCGCGCGGCCAGCGCCTGCTGCGGATCGCGGCGCTCGTCGGCCGCTTCGTCTGGCAGCGCTGCAAGGAAGTAGCCGAGCGCGCCCAGCTGCGCGACGAGCTCGCGCGGCGCACCTACCGCAGCTCCGACGAGCACAACGCGCTGTCGGCGAGCGCGCGTCTGCAGGAGACCCGCGAGCGGGTCCGCGCCGTGGCCGCGAGCGGGGCGGGAGCCTTCCTGGTCGGCGAAGCCGGCACCGAGAAGCAGGCGCTGGCGCGCCTCCTGCACGCCGAGAGCCCGCTGCGCCACGGCCCGTTCCTCGTCTGGGACGCCGAACGCGAGCAGCCGAGCGCCCTGCTCGGCGACGGCGCGGGCGCGGGCGCGCTGCGCAGCGCGGTCGGCGGCACGCTGTACCTGCCGCGCGCCCCGAAGATGCCTGCCTCGCTGCAGGAGCAGCTCGCTGCGGCGCTGTCGCGAGGCGACTACGACCTGCGGATCGCGTTGTCGGCGCGACCCGACGACGGCGAGCTCGCGCCCGCGCTGCGTGCGGCGACCGACTGCGAGCGCGTGGAGGTCCCGCCGCTGCGCAGCGACGCGCGCGACGTGCTGGTGCTCTCCGAGCTGTTCCTCGCCGGGCTCGGCCCGCGCCCCGACGGATCGCCGCGGCTGCTGAGCGAGCGCGCCAAGCGGACGCTCACCAGCTACGCGTGGCCCGAGAACGTGCGCGAGCTCCGGCTGTGCATCGAGGCGGCCGCGGCGCGCGCCGGCGACCGACCGATCGCGCCCCGCGACCTGCCCGTCCAGGCTGCCGAACCGGGCGCGCAGTCCTCAGCGGCCATCCCCACGCTCGAGCAGATCGAGCGACAGCACATCGAGGAGGTGATGCGGCGCACCGGAGGCGTGCGCACCCGCGCCGCGCAGGCGCTCGGCATCGCGACCTCGACGCTCTACGAGAAGCTGAAGCGCTACCGCATCGAGCGCTGAGGGGCTCTGCGCGGCACCCGCGCCGGCGGCAGGCCGCGGCTTTTTTGTCGACGCTCATGCGCCATGATCGGGAGATGCCGGCGCCCCGCCCCATCTACCTCGACAACGCCGCCACGACGCGCCCGTCCGGCCGCGTGGTCGAAGCGATGGCCGAGGCGCAGCGGACGCTCTACGGCAATCCGAGCAGCAAGCACGCCTTCGGGCCGCCTGCAAAGCGCGCGCTCGACGACGCGCGCGCTTTCCTGCGCGGCACGCTCGCGGCCAACCGCGTGGTCTTCACGTCGGGCGGCAGCGAGGCGGACTACCTCGGCATCGTCGGCGCCGGCATGAGACGTCCGCCCGGACGCGTGCTGATGGGCCGCGCCGCACACCCGGCCCTCTTGCAGTGCGGCGCGATGCTCGCGCGGTCGCGGCACCACGTCGACGAGCTGGAAGTCACCGAGGACGGCGACGTGGCGCCGGAGACGCTGTTCGACGCGCTCGGCAAGGACGTCCGCGTCGTCGCGCTGATGTACGGCCACAACGAGCTCGGGACGCTCTGTCGTCTCGAGGAGCTGATCGACCTCACGCGCCGCGCAGCGCCGGACGCGCACGTCCACGTCGACCTCGTGCAGACCTACGGCAAGCTGCCGTTCGACTTCGACCGGTTCGACGTCGACTCGGTCGCGGTGTCCGGGCACAAGTTCCACGGCCCGCGCGGCGCCGGGTTCCTCGCGCTGTCGGCCGACGCCCAGCTCGCGCCGCTGCAGGAAGCAGGCGGCCAGGAGAGCGGGCTGCGCGGCGGCACCGAGAACGTCGCCGGCGCGATCGGGCTCGCCGTGGCTGCCGAGGAGATGCTCACCCACCAGGCCGAGACCGCGGCGCACACGCGCGCGCTGTGCGCGCGCTTCTTCGACGCCGTCGAGGACGCGATGCCCGACGCCGAGCGGCTCGGCCACCCGAGCCGGCGACTCCCCCACATCCTCTCGATGCGGCTGCCGGGCGTCGTCGGCGAGACGCTGATGGCGCGCTGCGACCGAGCGGGCGTCGCCTTCTCGGTCGGCTCTGCGTGCCACGGCAGCGACGACCCGTCGTCCGGCTCCAAGGCCGCCGACGCCAAGAAGGGCAGGCGCCGCGACCAGCCCGACAACCACGTGCTCGCGGCGATCGGCATGGACCGTCGGCAGGCGCGAGAGGTCGTGCGGATCTCCTTCTCGGGAGAGACCAGCGTCGCGGACGCCGACGACGCCGCCGACATCCTCGTCGACGAGGCCCTGCGGCTGCTCGACTCGGCGCCGCGGCAGCAGAGCCGCACGGCCGGAGAGGAGTCGGGCGGGTGAGCGCCGGCAAGGGCAAGACGCCGGCGATGAAGCAGTTCGACGCCGCCAAGGAGCAGCATCCCGACGCGATCCTGTTCTTCCGGATGGGCGACTTCTACGAGCTGTTCCACGACGACGCGAAGACCGCGTCCAAAGCGCTCGGGATCACGCTGACCGCGCGCGGCAAGGGCGAGAACGCCGTGCCGATGGCCGGCGTGCCCGTGCGCGCCGTCGACGGCTACCTGCGCCGCCTCGTGCAGATGGGCCACCGGGTCGCCATCTGCGAGCAGATGCAGGACCCCAAGGAGGCCAAGGGCGTCGTCGAGCGCGCCGTGGTCCGGGTCGTCACGCCTGGCACGCTCACCGAGGACAACCTGCTCGACGGCCGCCGCAGCAACCACCTCGCGGCGGTCTCGTTCGGCAAGGATCGCTGCGGGGTCGCCTGGGTCGAGCTGTCGACCGGCGCGTTCTACGTCGTCGAGGTCGCGCCCGATCGCCTCGCCGACGAGCTGGCACGGATCGAGCCCGCCGAGCTGCTGCTCGCAGAGGACCGGCGCGGCCAGGACCAGCCGTGGCTGCCGCAGACGCGCACGCCGGTCGCCTACCGCGCGGGCTACGACTTCGGCGCCGAGGGCGGCACCCGGCTCCTGCAGGACCACTTCGAGGTGAAGACGCTGCGGGGCTTCGGCATCGAGGACGCGCCGCTCGCGATCGGCGCCGCCGGCGCGCTGCTGGCGTACCTGCAAGAGACACAGCAGGGCGCGCTGCCCAACCTCCGCTCCCTCGAGCTCTGGCGCGACGAGACCTTCCTGGGCCTGGACCGCACCACGCGGCAGAGCCTGGAGCTGGTGGCGACGATGCGCGGCGGCGAAGGCACGCCGCTGCTGTCGATCCTCGACCGCTGCGACACGCCGATGGGCGCGCGGCGGCTGCGCGCGTGGCTGCTCGCGCCCCTCGCACAGCTGGACGCCATCCAGGCGCGCCAGGACGCGGTCGCCGAGCTGCACGCCGACGCCGAGCTGCGCGGACTCGTGCACGACCGCCTCGGCCAGGTGCTCGACCTCGAGCGCCTGTCGTCGCGCGCCGCGTTCGGCCGCGCCAACGCCCGCGACCTCGTCGGCCTGCGCCTGAGCCTCGAGCAGCTCCCGATCCTGCGAGAACGCTTCGAAGCGTGCGCCAGCTCGCTGCTGCGCGAGCTCGGCGCGGCGATCGACCCGCTGCCCGAGCTACGCGACGCGATCGCTGCTGCGCTGGTCGACGAGCCGCCGACGACGATCAAGGAGGGCGGGCTGATCCGCCGCGGCCACCACTGCGAGCTCGACGAGCTGCGCGACCTCGCCAAGGACAGCACCGAGTTCCTCGCGCGCTACCAGCAGCGCCTCGTGGAGCAGACCGGCATCTCGACGCTCAAGGTCGGGTTCAACCGGGTGTTCGGCTACTACATCGAGGTCACGCACACGCACAGCGAGGTCGAGCTGCCCGCGGAGTTCGTCCGCAAGCAGACGACCAAGAACGCCGAGCGCTACGTCACCGACGAGCTGCGCGAGCTGGAGACCAAGATCCTCAAGGCCGAGGAGAACAGCAAAGCTCTGGAGTACGAGCTGTTCCAGGGCCTGCGCGACCAGGTGGCGGCCGCCGTCGACCGGCTGCAGGCGACGGCGCACGCGATCGCCGACGTCGACGCGTGCGGGTCGCTCGCGACCGTCGCGATCGAGCGTGACTACTGCCGGCCCGCGCTCGACGAGTCGCAGGCGCTGGTGCTCGAGGACGCGCGGCACCCGGTGCTGGAGGCGACGCACGCCGCGGGCTCGTTCGTCGCCAACGACACACAGCTCGAGCCACCCGGCCGCAGGCTGGTGCTGTTGACCGGCCCGAACATGGCGGGCAAGTCGACCTGGATCCGCCAGAACGCGCTGATCGTCATCATGGCGCAGATCGGCAGCTTCGTGCCCGCGCGGTCGGCGACCATCGGTCTGTGCGACCGTGTGTTCACCCGCGTCGGCGGCGCCGACGACATCAGCCGCGGGGCCTCGACCTTCATGGTCGAGATGACCGAGACCGCCAACATCCTCAACAACGCGACCGCGCGCAGCCTCGTCGTGCTCGACGAGGTCGGCCGCGGCACCAGCACCTACGACGGCATGTCGCTGGCGTGGGCGATCGCCGAGGACCTGCACGACCGGATCGGCTGCCGGGCGTTGTTCGCGACCCACTACCACCAGCTGATGGACCTCGCCGGCCCCGAGCGCGGCATCGTCAACTGCCGCGTCGCGGTGCGCGAGTGGGGCGACGAGATCGTGTTCCTGCACCGCATCGAGCAGGGCGGCACCGACCGCAGCTACGGTCTGCACGTGGCCCGGCTCGCGGGCATTCCCAAGGCGGTGCTCGGCCGCGCCGAGGCCGTGCTCTCGCAGCTCGACGACGAGGGCGACGAGGTGCGCGAGGCGCTCGTCACGCGACCGCAGCAGGACAAGCCGGGGCCCACGCAGCGCGAGCTGTTCGCGCGCGCGCCCGACCCGCTCGTCGACGAGCTCCGCGAGCTGGACCTGGACGACCTCTCGCCGCGAGAAGCGGTCGAGTGGCTGCGGCGCCAGCAGGACCGGCTGTAGCTGCACCTCCAGCGAGGCCTGCTGCGCCGAGCACGCGACAGGCGCGCAATCGGACAGGTCGGCGGCGGCCCGTGCCGATAGGCTGAAGGCCGATGAGCGCCCCCATCACCATCCGTCCCTACCAGCCCGGCGACGAGGAGTCGCTGCTGCGCGGCCACAACCAGATCTTCCCGGAGCGCTCGCTCGAGCACTGGCAGTGGAAGTTCGGCGACAACCCGACGGGTCAGGTGCACACGATGGTCGCCGCGCACGAGGACGAGGGCATCGTCGGCGCCTACGTGACGCTCCCTGCCTACTGCAAGGTCGAGGACCGGACCCGCATCATCGGACAGTGCGTCGACCTGTGGGTGCTGCCGCAGCACCGTCGGCACGGGCCGCGGCCGGGGCTCTTCGTCAACCTCGCGCTGGCGCACTACGAGGCGTGGGGCGGCAAGGGCGACCACCAGAACTCGTTCCACCACGGCTGGCCGATCGCGACGTGGCGCATCGGGCAGAAGTACCTCAACTACGAGATGGTGCGCGACTGGGACTTCTTGTTCCGGGAGATGGAGCCGGGCGGCTTCGCGCCCCGCGCGACTACCGCAGAGCTGGAGGTCCACAAGGTCGAACGCTTCGACCAGGACGTCGACGGACTCTGGGCCGAGTTCTCCAAGGAGACCCAGCTGGCGATCGTGCGCGACCAGCGCTACCTCAACTGGCGCTACGCGGACGCGCACGACGTCGACTACGAGCTCTACGTGTGCCGCGAGCGCGCCACCGGCAAGCTGCGCGGTGTCGCCGTGCTCGGGCTACGCGACTTCGTGATCCCCAACACGTGCTTCCTGATCGACTGGCTCGTGCCCAAGGACGACGAGGACGCGACGCTCGCGCTGGTCGCCCAGGCCGAGCAGCGCGCCTCGGCGCTGCAGGCCTCTGCGCTCGCGACGCTGTTTCAGCACCGCGACCCGCGCTTCCTGGCGTTCCAGAAGCTGGGCTTCCTGGTCTACGGGACGATCTACTTCCAGGTCGTCATCCCGTTCGACCGGCACGACACGCACTTCTACAAAGAGCAGTGGTACCACACGCTCGGGGACTCGGACCTGGTCTGAGGGGTCGACCTCAGGGGCCAAGCGCGAGGGCCTGCTCCCCAACGGCTCGCGGCGCGGGCAGCTAGCGCCCCGCCATCGCGACGATGAACCAGGCGGTCGCGCCGACGACCGCGGCGACGGGGATGAGGATGATCCAGCCCGGGCGCCGGCGTTGTTCGTGGTTGTCGGTCATGAGCGCGTGCCCGAGAACAGTACGACGCCGAGGGAGCCGAACACAAGGGTCGGGCTCCACGCGGCGACGACCGGGTGCAGCCACTCGCGCTGGCCGAGCCGCTGGCAGACCAGGTCGAGCAGGAAGTAGCCGCCGCACATCGCGATCGCGGCCAGCACCCGGTCGACGCGGCTGCCGCGCTCGTAGCGCACCGCCATCGGCAGCGCGAGCAGCAGCAGCAGCAGGTTCGCCAGCGGGTAGGTCACGTGGCGGTGCAGCGCGAGCCGCGCGTCCGCGCGGTTGGGCCGCGCCTCGATCAGGCTCGCGAGGTCCGTGTACGACATCGTCTCGGGGTCGCTCGTCGCGCGGGACTGCTGGAAGAGCACCTCGGGGCTGACGTCCTCTCGCCCGAGCCACTCCTGCGGCCGGCCGCCGTCGCGGCGGTCGTAGCGGCCGTCTTCGAGCCGCCAGTCGCCGCGCTCCTCGTCCCAGACGCCACGGCGCGCCGTCACCAGGCTCGCGTCGGACGCGAGCACGCCCTGCACCAGCAGGCGCACGTCGTGCATCTCCTTCGCGGTCGGGTCGTACTCGCGCACGTAGAGGTACTGGCTGACCTCCTCGTGGCTCTCGAGCACGAGGAACTTCTGCATCGCGTTGCCCTGCCGCAGGAAGGTCTCGTTGGTCGCCAGCGCCGCGCCGACGTGCGGCACGACCCACTGCCAGCTCGCCACCATCAGGATCGCCCCCAGCGCTCCGCACCAGAGCACGGGCGCGAGCACGCGGTGGATGCTCCTACCGAGGAACAGCATCGGCACGATCTCGTTGGCGCCGTGCAGGCGCGCGACCGCGAACATGCCCGCGATCACCGTCGCGAACGGCGTCACCGTCGTGACCAGCACGGGCAGCAGCTTGACGTAGTAGACGGCGAGGTAGGCCGCGAGCCCCAAGCCGCCGAGCCCCTCTTCGGCGGCGCGGCCGGCGTAGCGAGGCAGGTTGTTCAAGAGGTCGACCAGCACCGAGAGGAACAGGAAGAACAGCAGCGCGGACAGGAACGCGCCGAGCACGATCTTGCCGACGTAGAGGTCCAGGCGTCTCATCGCCGCAGTTGCCTCCAGACGAACGGCGCGCCGAAGGCTGCGAGCAGCGCCACCGGCATCCATCCGCACCAGGGGCTCTTGGTCGACAGCAAGAGCCGCGCCCCGAGCACTTCGCCGAAGTAGAACAGCGCCATCGGCACGAGCGCCATCAGCAGCGCGACCACGCGGCCGCGGAACCGCGCCAGCTCGGCGATGCAGAACCCGATCGGCGCGAGCAGCGCCGGCATCAGCGAGAAGCAGCACCGGCGGAACAGCGTGTAGCTCGCTTGCTCGGGTGCCCGGTGCACGCCGCGGAGCACCTCGGCGAGCAGCTGGTCACTGCGCACGTCGTCGTCCTTGTGCGCGCGGCCGCCGCGCGAGCCCAGCTCGTCGATGGGCACGCGGAACGTGAGCGTGTCCGGGGCGAAACCGCCGATGGGGTCGCGCACGCCCGAGAGCACGATGCGGAGGTCACCCTGCGGGTTGGACTCCTCGAGCGGCGGCACCGAGACCCGGTCGACGTAGACGATCGGCGACTGCAGCCCGCGGCCGATCGGGCGCGGCGAGTAGATCGTGCAGTCGAGGTATTCGCCCGTCTCCTTGCTGCGCTCGCGGAAGGTCACGATGTAGCCGGTGTCCAGCACCTTGATCCGGTCCCCGCCCAGGTTGAGGTTGGTGAAGGCGCTCCGCACCACGTCGGCGATGACGCGGTACTTGCGGTAGTGCACTTCGGGGATCAGGTAGTGATTCGCGAAGGACGCGGCGACCGAGAGGAAGATGCCGACCAGCACCGCGGAGAGCATCGGGACGCGCGGCGGGATCCCCGCAGCGCGGATGGCCACCAGCTCGCGGTCCTGCGCTGCGCGCGTGAACGTCATCACGGTCGCGATCAGGAACGCGATCGTCAGCAGGTGCGGCAGCGCGTCGAGCGCGAAGAACAGCGTGATCATCGCCGCGTCGAGCAGCCCGCCGCCCTGCGAGCGCTGGATCCCGCGGTAGACCAGCGAGATCAGCACGACGGCGAACATGACCGTGAAGGTGATCGACGCGTTGACCGCCAGTTCCTTCAGGTAGTATCGGTGCAACCGCCACATTGCTCTGCTCCATGGTTCCGCAAGGCCCGACGCCGGGCAACCAAGCTCTGACGCATTCCGCCGCCGTCGGCGACGGCCCCAAGTTCACCGCCGCGCCGTCGGTCGCGGGGGCGCTCGAAGCGCTCCTCGCCCACGACGTCGGCGACTGGGGGGCCCGCGGTATGGACGAGGTCAAGCAGCGGACCGTGCGGCGGGTCTTCCGCGGCCGGCTCGGGGACGAGGCCGTCTACGTCAAGGTGTTCCGCGCCGACACCATCGCGGCCCGCGCCCGGCGCGCGCTCGCGACCGCCGCCAAGGGGGAGCGTGAGGCCAAGAACCTCGCCGACGTCCTCGCGGCCGGGCTGCCCGCGGTCGCCCCGCTGGCCCACGGCCTCGCGCGCGAAGGCGACCAGCTCTGCAGCTTCGTCGTGACGCGCGCGATCGACGCGGCGCCGTTCTCGTTCCCCGCCGACGACGCCGACGCCCGCGCTGCGGGCGCGCTCCTGCGCGACGTGCACGACCGGGGCCTCGTGCCTTCGGACCTGCACCCCGGCAACCTCCTGCTGCCTGCAGGAGGCCAGCCGACGCTCTGCGACCTGACGTCGGTGCAGCGGACCGGCGCGCTGCCGATGCGGCGGCGCGCGCAGGGCCTCGCGTTCTTCTGCAACCCGATGGACGGCGGCCCGCTCGGACCTGCGGCGCGCGCGCTGATGGACGGCTACCTCGAGAAGGGCGCGATGCCGCCGCGCTTCGCGGCCGAGCTCGCGCGCGCCGCGCGGCAGCTGCGCGCCACGTCCCTGCGCTCGTTCGGGCGGCGCAGCACGCGCTCGTGCCGCCACACCGAGGCCGAGCCGC
>JBERSB010000172.1:0-5274 GCA_041236755.1 Luminiphilus sp.
ACGACGACGACGACGCGCGCGCCGCCGCCGTCGACGAGCGGCTCGCGCGCGCGCGCGCCGAGCACCCCGAGAGCGCGGCGCTGTGGCTGGCCCCGGCCCGGTGGGACCAGGCGCGCGACCGCGCGACCAAGGCGCTGCGCGGCTACCGGCGCGCGACCGAGCTACGGCCCGAGGACGTCACCGCGTGGCTCGGCGCGGCGCGCCTGATGCGGGAGAAGCGGCTCTACGACGGCGCGCTCGAGTTCGCCCGCGCGGGCTTCGAGCGGCGCAACGACCCGCGCCTGCTGCAGGAGGTCGCGCTGGCCCTCGTCGGGCTCAACCAGCTCGACGAGGCCGAGCGCTACCTGTCGGCCTACATGCAGCTCGAGCCCGAGGACAGCGACTCCGGCAAGATCCTGGCCAACCTGCTGATCGGACGCGCCTACGAGCTGCTCAACGACCCGGACAAGGCTGCGACCGTCAAGCAGCTGGTCGAGGACGCGCTGCGCTACAACCCGAACGAGGCCAAGGCGTATGTGGTGATGGGGCGGCTCGCCCACGAGCAGCGCGCCTTCGACCTCGCGGTGCAGTACTTCGGCAAGGCGACGGCGCTGCTGCCCGACTACGAGGACGCGCGGCGCCTGCTCGCCAAGAGCCTCGCTGCGCAGGGCTTCGACCGCCTGCTCCGAAAGGAGTTCGAAGGCGCGGAGGCTTCCTGGCGACGTTGCCTCGAGGTGGCGCCGGACGGCTTCGAAGTGGGCGCCGTGCGCGAGCAGCTGCAGCTGCTGTGGGGGCGGTTCGAGGGGCTCGGCGTAGCGCACCTGAAGGCGGGCGAGGTCGACGAGGCGATCGCGGCGTTCCGACGATGCCTCGCGCTCGACCCCGACCAGCACTGGGCTGCGTGGCTGCTGGCGACGGCGCTGCATCGCAGAGGCGACAGCGACCCCGCGGAGCTGGAGCGGCTGTGCAACCTCGCGATCGCCTGGCAGCGGCGGCACGCGCAGGACGCGGGCCGGCAGGTCTACCTGCTGGCGCTCACCCTGCGCCGCAAGGGCGAGCCGCAGGCCGCGCAGCAGGCGGCGCGCGGCTACCTGCTGGACCCGGGCGACAGTGCGGATCCCGCCGTGCTGAAGCTGCTGCTCGAGATCGCCGACGGCTGAGCCGGGCCGGCCGCCGCGCGGATTCTGTGCGCGCGCCGTTTGCGCAGGCCGAGGGGACGCGCTACGTTGCGGTTCGCCGTGGTCGGTCACCGCGGCGAACGGTCAGCCCGCTGCGGCGGGATTCTCACGTCTGCTGGTTTCCCCGTCCCTCTGCTGGGGGACGGCGCGCTCCTCTCGGAGCGCAGGGGGTGATTCGGTGCGCAAGACAAGCGACATCGCCATGCTGCTCGGTTCGCGCGGCAAGGCCCGTTCTCGCGGTTCCCGCGGCGGCTTCGGCTCGGCCCTCAACGGCCTGATCGACGGCGCCCTCGGCAAGATCTTCAAGGGCCGCGCGCGCCGCCAGCGCCGCGCTGCCTCGTCGGTGCCGATGCTGCTGTTCGTGATCGGCCTGCTGGTCGCGTTCGGCGGCGGCTTCGTCGTCGGAGGCCGCCTCGGCGGCGTCGAGGGCGGCGACCTGCTCACCGCCCGCATCGGCCAGAAGCCCGGCTTCATCAACGAGTTCGACACCTCACCGCTGTCCCATGACGCGTTCGTCGTGACCGCGTATCCGGTCCGCGAAGGCCTCGACGAGGCCGGGGCACGCCAGCGGGCCGCCGACCTCGCCCGCTACCTGGGAGAGCACGGGCTCGAGAAGGCCCGGCCGTATCCCTGGCCGAAGGACCAGGGGGTGCTCTGGGTCACGGCGGTCTACTTCTCCGGAGAGGTGGAGGAGCGCCGCACCCGGGAGCTGCTGCTGAACATGCCCGACGACGTGCCCGACGCGATGTTCTGCGACCTGCGAATCAACGATTCGGGGTGGCCGACGGCGATGAAGATCCGGTAGACTGCTCGCCCCCATTTTCCGCCGCGCGCCGCGCGCGGCCCATCGTCAGAGCATCCTCCCCATGTCCATCCACAGCAGTCTCCGGTCCAAGGGCACCGGTGTCGGTCAACGCAACGTCTGGACGCGCGTCGAGCGCATCGCGGCGTTGAAGAAGGCCGGCCGCTGGACCGAAGAAGACGGCGTCACCGGTCTTCCGAAGGTCCGCACCAAGTTCAAGGTCGTGACCAAGAAGAAGAAGAAGGAGAAGGAGAAGAAGGAGGCGGAGAAGGGCAAGTAGCGAACGGCCCTGCCCGCGGCCAGCAGCGCTGCCGCGGCGCGCGCGCCGAGGTCGGCGCGCCCGTTCGAGCCTTCTCTGTCGCCGAGCCCTTCGGCCGGCGCTCCTCCTCGCGGTCGACGCCGTCGCGTCCCGCGCTCCCTCCTCTCCCGCGTGACCCGCGACAGGACGACCCTCTTTGGCCGCTGACAACACAGGCCTCTCCCGCCGCGTCTCCGGCATCGAGCCGAGCGGGATCCGTCGCATCTTCGAGCTGATGGCGACGATGGAGGACCCGATCAACCTTTCGATCGGCCAAGCGCACTACGACCCGCCCGAGCAGCTCGTCGAGGCGGCCTGCCGCGCCATGCGCGAGGGCCACAACCGCTACACGGTCACGCAGGGGCTCCCCGAGCTCAACGCGATGGTGCTCGACGACGTCGAGCGCCGGCTCGGCCGTCGGCCGGAGACCTGCCTGCTGACGAGCGGCGTGAGCGGCGGCCTGATGCTGTCGTTCTTGAGCCTGCTCGATCCCGGCGACGAGATCCTGCTGCCCGACCCGTACTTCGTGATGTACAAGCACCTCGCGACCATCTGCGGCGCGACGGTGCGGTACTACGACACGTATCCGCGTGAGCCCGGCGGCCGCTTCGGCCTCGACGTCGCCGAGGTCGAGGACCTGGTGACGGAGAAGACCAAGATCGTCTTCGTCAACTCGCCGAGCAACCCGACCGGCGGGCTGTTGACGCGCGAGGAGATCGAGGGCGTCTGCCGGGCCGCCGACAAGGTCGGCGCCTGGGTCGTCAGCGACGAGATCTACGACCTGTTCTACTACGGCGACGAATACTGCTCGCCGCTGCAGGTCACCGACCGCTGCATCCAGCTCGGCGGCTTCAGCAAGAGCTACGGGGTGCCCGGCTGGCGCATGGGCTACGCGACCGGTCCGAGCGAGGTGCTCGACGCGCTCAAGACCCTGCAGCAGTTCTCTTTCGTCTGCGCGCCGGCACCCTTCCAGCACGCCCTGCTCGCGGCGATGCCCGAGCTCGACCTGTCGCGCTACCGCGAGGACTACCGGCGCAAGCGCGACCTGCTCGCGGACACGCTGCACCCGGCGTTCCGGCTGTCGCGGCCTGAGGGCGCGTTCTACGCGTTCCCGGAGCTGCCGTGCGACCGTGAGGGCGTGCGCGTCGGCAGCGACGCGTTCGTCGAGGCCGCCGTCGAGAAGAACGTGCTGATCGTGCCCGGCAAGGCGTTCTCGTCGCGCGACACGCACTTCCGCGTCTCCTTCGCAGCGCCCGACGACCGGCTCGCGCGCGGCGTCGAGGTGCTCAACGAGCTCGCCGAGCGCTTCACGGCCTGAGGCCATGGACCTCAAGGGCGCGCTCCGCGACCTGCAGCAGAAGAAGCAGGTCGCAGCCGACGAGGCCAAAGAGGCGCGCGCGCCGCTGGTCGAGGTGTTCCACTCGGTGCAGGGCGAAGGCCGCTTCGTCGGCGTGCCGATGACGTTCGTGCGCGTCGCGACGTGTCCGTTCCGCTGCACCTACTGCGACACGCCCGGCAGCTACGAAGCGCCGCCGACGGCGCCGGTCTGCTTCGGTGTGCGCACGCAGCAGGAGCCCAACCCGGTGCGCGCGTCGCGGGCGGCCGAGCTCGCGCGGCAGGTCTCCACGTCGGTGATGCCCGGCCAGCGGGCCCCGCGCGTCAGCGTCACGGGCGGGGAGCCCCTGGCGTTCCCGGACTTCGTGCACCAGTTCGGCCGGGCGGTGCGCGAACAGGGCCTGCGCTTGCACCTCGAGACGGCGGCGCACGACGCGGACGCGCTCGCGGCCTGCGTCAACCAGGTGGACCACCTGAGCGCGGACTACAAGCTGCCGGAGACCCTGGCGCAGCCGGTCGACAAGAAGCTGCTGCTCGGGCCCGGCGAGGACCACGGCGCGCGCCACGTGCGGTGCTGCGAGGTCGCGCTGCGCCGCGGCGCCTCGGTTGACGTCAAGGTCGTGCTGACCGCTGAGGTCTCCGACCTGAGCTTCGAGCGGGCGCTCGCGCAGCTGCACGACCTGCGCAAGAAGGTGCTGCTCGTGCTGCAGCCGGTCACCCCGTTCGGCGGCTGCAAGCGGCCGCTCGCGGCGCGCGACCTCGAGCGGTTCGTCGCGACCGCGGTGCGCGCGGAGTTCGACGTGCGCGTCGTGCCGCAGACCCACAAGTCCCTCAACCTGCGGTGAACGGGGCGGCGCGCCGGGTCGGCAGCCGCGGCGTTACGCAGCCCGCGCGTCCCGATAGTCTCTCCCGCATGAGCTGGTTCTCTCTCGAGGCGGCCGGCGCCCTGGTGGCGCTCTGTCTGGCCACGGCGCCGTCTGCCTGCGCCCAGGGACCCGGCTACCGCGAGCGGTGGGGCTACCTGCACCTCGAGCGGCGCCGCGCCGAGGTCCTCGAAGAGCTGCGCGGCCGCAGCGAGCAGGACGTGCGCGAGGTCGCGCGGCTGCTGGCGCGTCCGGAAGAGGGCGTGCCCTTCACGCCCGTCGCCTACGCGCTCGCGTTGCTGCGAGGCGTCGAGTCGGACGCTGCGTTCCGGCTGCGGTGCACGCTAGGGCTCTTCGTGCTGCCCGAGGTCGTCGACCCGGACGGCCGGCAAGCGGCGTGCAAGGAGGCGAACTTCTCCGTGTCGCTGCCGTTCTCCCTGCCCTCCGCGGGCGAGATGGTGTTCGAGTTCGTCGTGCGCGACGCGGCGGGCGCCGAGGTCTCGCGCCAGCGGCACGCCCACAAGACGGGCATCGAGGACGTGCGCCTCGCACAAGCCGGCGTCTCGCTGGCGTGCGGCGAGCTCGCAGACGGCGCCTACGAGGTCGAGCTGTTGACGCTGCTGGACGGCGCCGCGCCTCGCGAACACGACCCCACGCTGCGCTGGCGCTTCCACGTGCTGCGCGGCTACCAACCGCGCTCCGAGCTGGCGCTGGGCGCGGCGATCGCGCTGCGCAAGGACCTCGAGCCGCTGCGCCGCGCGCAGCTCGACGGCGTCGCGCTGCGCGTCTCGCGCGCGTATGCGGGCGAGGCGTTCGCCG
>JBERSB010000173.1:0-5475 GCA_041236755.1 Luminiphilus sp.
ACGCGCGCCAGCCGCGAGGTCGTCGCGCGCTGCCGCGAGGGGATCGCGCGACGCACCGGGCATCCGGCGTCGAGGGTCGCGTTCTGCTCGGGCGCGACCGAGGGCCTCAACCTGTCGCTGCGCGCCCTGGTCGAACCCGGCGCACGCGTGCTCACGACGTGCTTCGAGCACTCGTCGGTCGTGCGCCCGCTCACGGCGATGCAGGCACACCAAGGCGTCACGGTGCGCCGGTGCACGAGCACAGACGAGCTGCTACAGGCGCTCGACGCCGACCCCCCGGACTTGCTCGTGATGACCCACGCGAGCAACGTGACCGGTCTCGTGCTGCCCGCGGCGGCGCTCTGCGCGCGGGCGCGCGAGCTCGGCGTCCGCGTGCTGCTCGACGCCAGCCAGACCGCCGGTTACCTGCCGCTCGACTGCGGCGCGCACGTCGTCGTCGCGAGCGCCCACAAGGCGCTGCACGGCCCGCCCGGCCTCGGCTTCGTCAGCGCCGCGCCCGACATCGAGCTGCAGCCGCAGAAGCACGGCGGGACCGGCAGCAGCAGCGCGCTGGACGTGCACCCCTCGGAGTGGCCCACGGCGTTCGAGGCCGGCACGCCGAACACGCCGGCGCTGTTCGGCCTCGACGCGGCCTTGTCGTGGCTCGACGAACGCGGCGACGTAGCGCTGCTCGCGGCCGCGCTGCGGCGCGTCGACGAGCTGCGCTCGGCCCTGCAAGACGTCGAGGGACTGCGCCTGCTGCACGCGCCCGACGACGCACCTGACGACGCGCGCACGCCCGTGCTCTCGCTGGTGCACGAATCCTACGACCCCGCCGAGCTCGGCGCGGTTCTCGCGGGCGCCGGCGTGCACGCGCGCGCGGGGTTCCACTGCGCGCCGTGGGTCCACGAGCACCTCGGTACCGGCGACGGCGGCACGCTGCGCCTCTCCCCCGGCCCCGCTACGACCGGCGACGAGGTCGGCGCAGTCGTCGACCTGCTGTGCGCGCTCTAGCGCGCTCCAGGCCTCACTGCAGCCGGTAGCGCGCCGGGATGGGCTCGCTCGGAGCTCCCAGCAGCTCGTAGAGCTGCACGCCGAGCTCGAAGAAGCCGTCGTCGCGGTCGAGGCCGCGCGGGAAGTAGCGCATGTGCTCGGGGACCTGCGGCGCGTACTTGCCGCCGCCGGGCAGGCTGCCCACCAGCATCAGGTCTCGCACCAGCTCCCGCTCCAGCCGGTGCGCCTGGAGGCCGGGGTGGCTCCCCCACGCCCACAGCCTGAGCTCCAGCTCCTCCTGCACGGCTTCGCGAGCGGCGCGCCCGTCGGCGACGAGCGCGGCGAGCGCCTGCAGCCGGGCGTCCGTAAAGGGGGCCCGAGGCGCGAAGGCCCCGCCGCTCGCCCAAACCGCGAACGACCACTCGGGCACGCTGTCGAGGCTGACGTCGATCGCCTGCTGGCGCGGCTGGCCGCAGAGCCGCGCCGCGAGCGCGAGCGAAGCGTGCGCACCGACTTTCGGATCGCGCGCCCACTCCGACCGCGTGGCCACGACGTCCTCGATCGGCGCCAGCAGCGCGTAGGCGACGGCGAGCGTCGCCGGCTCAGGGTCGCGCGCCGACGGCCTCGCCTGCAGCCAGCGCGCGAGTTGCTCGCGGCTCACCCGCGGGCTCGCGGCGACCTTGAGCAACCCGAGGTCGAGCGGCCGCTCTTCGCCGTCGAGTTCGCCCGACGCCGCCAGCAGCAGCATCGCCGCCGATCGCTCGGCGCCCTTGCGCACGTCGTTGTCCTGCAGCAGCCCCTTCGCCGCTTCGAGCAGCTCCTGCGACGCGGGAACGAGCGTCACGTCGCGCGCTGCGCGCAGGAGCTCTGCTCGCTGGAACAGGCCGGCGTGCCGCGCGTCGCCGCGCCACATGCGGGTGCGGGCCGAAGCCTGCACCGGTATGCCCGCGAAGGCCGCTGCAGCCAGCAGACCCACGTCGTCACCCATGGTCGTCGACGCACGCTCCGTGGCCTCGGGCACGCGCGCGGCCGCGAGCCGCACCGCGACCTCCAGCAGCGCCTCGGGCTCCCGGTTGGGTCCGGTCGCGCGGGCCACGAAGCGCTCGACCGGCCGCGCGCGCTCGGGGCCGCGCGCCCCCAGCAGCCCGACCCTCGCGCGCTCGGGCAGCAGCGGACGGGGCTGGTCGAGCAGGTCCAGCAACCGCACGTCCTCAGCCGGCCCGCCCGCCAAGGCGGCGGCGACCAAGAGCGTCAGGCGCCGGCCGACGTTGGAGCGCTCGGAGTCGAACATCCGCCATAGCAACGGGGCGACCGGCCGGCCGAGGTCCTTCGCCAGCGTCCAGCCCGCGCGCAGGTCCCGGCTCGACGCGTCGAGCAGCAGCTCCCGGAACCTCCTGACGTAGGCGCGGCTGCCCGGGTCGATCCAGGCGTCCTCGCCCCGGACTTGTCCTAACCCAGGTTGAGCCAGGGCCAGCGCGCAGCCGATAGCCCAGAGGACATTTGCCCGGGTCCCGGTCGCGGAGAGGACCGAGGTCTGGGCAGACGGTCGCAATGCCAAGTCGATCATGACGGAGAGCCGCGAGCTGCTGAACGACGCCGAGGTCCACTTCCTGATGCAGGAAGCGGGCGAGGCCCCGACTCCAGAGGTGCAAGCCTACGAGAAGTCGGAAGAGACCGTCACCATGTCCGGGGACCTCGACCAGATCAGCCTGGTCGACATCTTCCAGACGCTGGCGATGTCGAAGATCGAGGGCGTGCTGCGCGTGCGCAACGTGCTCGAGGAACGCGAAGTCTACTGCGCCGACGGACGCGTGCGCATCCTCGTTCCTGCGCGCATGACCGTGCGGCGCCTCGGCCAACGCCTGATCCAGGCGGGCCTGCTGGAGCCCGAGCAGCTGCGCGCCACGCTCGTCAAGCAGCACAAGAACCGCACACCGCTCGGCCAGCTGCTGGTGCAGGAAGGGCTGATCACCGACGCAGACCTCGACCACGTGCTCGGCCAGCAGGTCACCGAGGACCTGTTCGCGCTGTTCACCTGGAAGCACGGCACGTTCGAGCTGCTCAAGGGCGAACCCGGCTCCGACTCGATGCGTCGACGCTTCGACCACTGCCCGGAGTTCGAGGTCAACAGCCTCCTGCTCGAGGCCGCACGGCGCTCGGACGAGTGGGAGCGGATCGACGCGCAGCTCAACAGCCTCGACGAGATCCCCAAGCAGATCGCCCAGCCTGCGGATCCGAGCATGCTGGGCGCAGTCCACCAGGCCGTGCTGAAGAGCATGGACGGCCGGTCGTCCTACCGGCAGCTGTCGGACCAGAGCCCCTACGGGCTGTTCGAGTTCGCCAAGGCCGCGCGCGAGCTGGCCGCGGGCGGGATCATCCGCAGCATCTCCGACCCGCCGCGGGTCGACGCCGCGGCCGAGCTCGCCGACGGGGGCGACCACAAGCGCGCGGGGATGCTGCTGCAGGCGCTGCGGGACCGGCCGGGCGACCGCACGGTCGGCATCTGCCGCCGCATGGCCGAGGTGCTGGAGCAAGTCGGCGAACGCCGCCTGGGCAGCACGCTGCTGCTCGAGGCTGCGCAGCGGAGCGCGATCCCCGAGGAGGCCATCACGCTGGCGCGCGAGGCGCGCATCCTGCTGCCCTACGACCCGGAGACGCTCAGCTTCCTGCGCACGGTGCTGATCGCGCACGCGCCGCCGGACTGCGAGGAGCTCGAGCAGGTCACGATCGACTTCCTCGACGCGCTGATCGAAGCCGACCTCAACCAGACGGCGCTGCAGATCATCGAGGACGCCCGCCTGCTGGGCCCGCTGCAGCCCAAGGTGCTGCTCCGCGAGGCTCGCGCCCGCCAGCGCTCCAAGGACCACCCCGGCGCCATCGAGAGCCTGCTCGAGCTGGCGGCGCACTACGTCGCCGCCGAAGACAAGCCGAACCTGATCCATACCTACGAGGCCGTGCTGCGCCTCGACCGCACGCGCACGGACATCGCGCGCCTGCTGAAGTCCCTGCGCCGCAACCGCCTCAGCAAGGTCGTCCGGCTCGTGACGGGTCTGGCCGCGTCGACGATGCTCGCCAGCACGGGCTTGGTCTGGTGGCAGCACCACAGCACCACCACCGCCGTGCAGAGCGCGCACCGACAGATCACGACGATGCTCGACGACGGCGACCGGATCGCCGCCCGCGCCGTGCTCGAGGACCTGCGCGAGGATCTCGGCGACTGCGAGCACGTCGCAGACCTCGAGAGCCGCGTCCGGTTCGCCGAGGCAGCCGAGTCCAAGCGCATCGCGAAGCTGCGGCGCGCCCGGATGGTCGCGGTGCTGAAGACGGCCTCCGAGCAGCTCGCGACCGGAGAGCTGAGCGCTGCGCTGCAGTCCTACGCAGAAGCTCACAGCGAGCCCGGCAACCGCGCGGAGGTCGGCAACATCGTCGCCAAGCGCGTGATGGCGGCCGTTGACGAGCTGAAGCTGTCGCTCACCACTGTCGAGGGCAAGCTGCCGCCCGATCCGACCGAGATCCTCGACCGCGGCCGCCTCGCGACCAACTCGGCGCAACTCGAGGTGGCGCTGCCCGAGCAGATGCGTCGGCTCTACGACCAGCTCGGCTACGAGCAGGACCGGCCGACGCTGGCGCTGTTCTTCGATCCCGCGCAGGTCGCGGGCTTCGCCAAGGTCGTCGCGGACTTCCAGCCGATCATGAGCAGGTTCCGCGCGCTCTCCGAGGCCTACGAAGAGGCCCTCCGCGAGGACAACGTGCAGCGCCGCCTCGACCCGCTGTTCAAGGCCGCCGTGCGCAAGGAGGCCGCAAACGACTTCGCCGGCGCGCTCGAGATCTACCGCAAGCTGGAGCGCCAGCCCGCCGGCGACCAGGAGCTGCGGGCGCACTTCCGTGAGCGCGTCGAACGCAACGAGACGATCACGCGGCGGCTGGCAGCGCTCAGCGAGGCCACCGACGCGGGCGACTTCGACCGCGCCCTCGGAGAGCTCAAGGCCCTGCAGGAGACCTTCCCGGACGTGAAGTTCGCCGCGCTGGTCCGACTGCCCTTCACCGTCAAGAGCCACCCGTCCGGCGCGCAGGTCACTGTCAACGGCCAGGAGGTCGGCGTAACACCGATGGTGCTGCGCCGGCCGCCGTCGGAGCCGACCCTCATCGAGCTGCGCGCGCCCGGCTTCGCGATGCTGGAGCGACGTCTCGACGACGACGCGGTCGCCTCGTGGGAGCCGCAGCTGACCCGACGCGCCACCAGCAGCCACCGGCTCGATCGCACGATCGAGGAGGCGCCCACGGCGCTGCCGGGCGGCGACCGTATCCTGGTCGACCGCGCAGGTGACATTTCGCGCGTGGACAGCACGCTGAGCCGGAGCGTCTGGACCTACCGGACAGGCGACCTCTCGGGCTTCCTGTCGCGCGCGCTGCTGTTCGGCGACCAGCTGCTGATCGCGTCGCTGGACGGCAAGCTGCGCGCGCTCAACACCGCCAACGGCGAGGTCGTCTGGGAGCATGACG
>JBERSB010000174.1:0-9112 GCA_041236755.1 Luminiphilus sp.
TCGTCGCGACCTCACGCGCGGTCCGCCGCGAGTCCGAGACCGCCGAGCCGCGCTGAGGCGGCCGCTGGCGCGGCGCGCCAGGATCTCTACCATGCCCACACCGATGCGAACCCTCACCACGGCGACAGCGCTGCTCGCGCTCGCCGCATGCCAACAGCCTGCTGTGTCCGACGCGCCCGCCTACCCAGACATCTCGATCGACGACGCGGCCGCGCTGGTCGCGGGCGACCCCGACGTCGTCGTGCTCGACATCCGCACACCCGACGAATTTGCTGCAGGCCACCTGCCGGGCGCGGTCCTGATGGACTGCAAGGCGCCCGACTTCGCCGACAAGTTGAAGGCGCTGGACCCGAGCAAGACCTACGTCATGCATTGAGGCTCGGGCGGTCGGAGCAGCCGTGCGCTGCCCACCTTCCAGGAGCTGGGGTTCGAAGACGTGCAGCACCTGCGCGCCGGCTACAAGGGCTGGGTCAAGGCCGGCAAGCCGACCGAGAAGTAGCCGCGCGCAGGCTGCACGCTGGTATGCCCGCTACGGGCCGAGGCCGCCGGGCAGGTCCGGCTCGTCGTTCTCGGGGTGCGTCAGGATGCGCTTGTAGCAGTAGAAGACGAGCGTGCCGACGGCGCCGATCGAGCCGAGCATGAAGACCCAGCCGACGGCGGTGAGATCCGTGTCGCAAAGCATGGTTGGTGGTCCTGTTGGTTAGTTGCCTTCCTCGATGCCGCGCTCGCCGTCGAGGTCGAGGCCCTGGGCGCGCCAGCGCTTGGCGCCGACGGCCACGAGCGTCGCCAGCGCGGCGATCGTGGCCAGCAGCAGCACCCACGTCTTGCGCGCGTCGGCGGCCGCTTCGCTGTCCGCGAAGAGGTTCTCGACGTAGCTCGGCGCGTTGTTGATGCAGAAGCCGATGACGACGATGAGCAGGAACGTCGGTGAGACGTACTTCATGATGAAGCCGAACACCGCGGGGATCCGCATGTTCGAGCCCTCGTGCGCCTCCGCGAGGCCCTTGTCGATCCCGAACACCCAGCCGAACGCGACGATCTGCACGCCGGCGACGACCAGGATGAAGAACGTCCCGACCCAGAAGTCGATCGTGTCGAGCGCGACGAGGTCCTTGCTGAACCACATCACGAAGAAGTTCCCGATCAGGCCCCAGCCGAGCACGATCGCGGTCGACCTGGTGCGGTCGACGCCGAGGCTCTCCTCGACGAAGGCCTTGGTCGGCTGCAGCATCGACAGCGAGCTGGTGATCGCGGCGAGGAACAGGATCAGGAAGAACGAGCCGCCGAAGATCCAGCCGCCCGGCATCTGTGCGAAGACCATCGGCAGCGTCTTGAAGCCGAGGCTCATGGTGCCGCCCTGGCCCGCTTGCGTCACGGCGACGCCGACGAAGACGATCGAGGCGGTGACGGTGATCAGGCCGCCCAGCGCGACCTCGAAGAACTCGTTGGTCGCCGACGCGGTCAGGCCCGACAGCACCACGTCGTCCTTCTTCTTCATGTAGGAGGCGTAGTTGATGATCACGCCGAAGCCGACCGAGAGGCTGAAGAAGATCTGCCCCGACGCCGCCAGCCACGTCTTGAAGTCCGTCAGCTTGTCGAGCTGCGGGTTCCAGAGGTAGCCGAGGCCGTCGATCACGCTCTGGTCGGGCTTGGCGGGGTCCGGCGTGCCGAGCGTCAGGACGCGGATCAGGATGATGATCCCGAGGATCGCCATGATCGGCATCGCGGCCTTGCAGACCGCCTCGATGCCCTTGGACAGCCCGCGGAACACGAAGAAGATGTTGATCGCCGCGACGACGAGGAACGTCCAGACGATCGAGTGCACGCCGCCGCCGTTGGGCTGGCCGAACAGGACGCCGTTCTCGGCGGCGCCGGTCATCTGGGTGAAGAAGTCGCCGGTGACCTTGACCTGGTCCTCGATCGGTGCGGTCGCGTCGATGCCGATGCCGAGCGCCGGGCTGAAGTACTGTAGCACGAAGTAGAGACACCAGGTCTCGATCAGCACGTAGTAGAAGTAGACGCCCAGCGGGATCAGCACCCCGAAGACGCCCAGGTAGCGGCCGATCGCGCCCTTGGCGAAGATCCCGAGGATCGCCGGCGCGCTGTGGAAGCCCTTGCGGCCGCCGTAGCGGCCCATGGTCCACTCGGCCCAGCCGATCGGGATGCCCAGCAGCAGCAGCGCCAGGAAGTAGGGGATCATGAAGGCGCCGCCGCCGTTCTCGGCGGCGTTGCCCGGGAAGCGCAGGAAGTTGCCGAGGCCGACCGCGGAGCCGGACACAGCGAGGATGACCCCGAGGCGCGAGCCCCACTGCTGTTTGGGTTGGTTCGTCATACCGGAGCGAGGGAGCGTGAGTGCGCGACCGACTGTCGCGCCGCGCACGGCTGCGTGCAACCGCGGGACCGAGACACGGCCGCGCGACGTGCGCAGCTAGCGCGCGTCGTCGCCGCGCAGGCGCGCGGCGGTCGCCTGGGCCGGGACCGAGTTGATGTACATGTCGCCGCCGAGCTCGAGCCCCGCCAGCTGTCCGGTGCGCGGCTGCAGCTCGAAGTGCCAGTGGAAGCCCTCGCCGGCCGCGAGGTGCCGGGCGTCGATCCGGTGCAGCCAGAGGTTGCAGTCCGGTCGCGTGAGGCCCCGGTCGAGCGCCGCGAACCACGCGTGCATCGCGTCTGCGAGCGCGTCGAGGTCGGCAGTGAAGAAGTCGTCGCCGCACGCGCGCGGCGCCAGCCAGCTCTCGAACGGCAGCTTCGGCGGATCGGGCGCGAACACGAGGAACGCTTCGTTGCCGAACACGGCGCGCCCGTCGTGCTCGGCGCGCTCCAGCGTCGCGCACACGAGGCAGCGGCGCGCAGCGCGCTGCTGCGCCAGCTCCAGCTGCAGGCGCGGCGGCAGGCCTTCGAGACCGATCACCTGGCTGTGGTTGTGGGCGATCGAGGCGCCCGCGCGCGCGCCGACGTTCTTGAACAGGAACGCGTGCGCGCGCCCGTCGCCGACCTCCATCGCCTGCACCCGCCGCTGCCAGAGCTCGAGGACCCCGCGCCACGTCTCGCGTTCGAGGTCGCACGGGTGCTCGTGGTGCGTGCGGCTCTCGGCGATCACCTCGTGGTGCGACGTCGCCGGGTACTTGTTCTCGAAGGCCCGCGCGATCCACGCGCCGTCGAGGTTCCGAACGGCGTCGCGCTCGGGCGGGGTGTCGTCCTCGTGGCCCGGGCAGAACGGGCAGCGTTCCGCGACCTTCTTGCTGCCCGTGTGCATCGGTCGGTTCTGCCGGTGCGGCGCCAGCAGCACCGGCCGGTCGGTGGTCGGTTCGACGACGGTGCGTGGTTCGGGCGCGGTCATCGGGAGAGGTCGGCTCCGGGCAGCAGTTGTTCCAGGGTCGGCAGCGCGCCGCCAGGCGCTGCGTAGGCGCGCAGCGCGCCGCGCGCGCGCACGGCCGTGCCCGGCGCGAAGCGCAGCGTGCGGCCGTCTCGCTCGAAGGACTCCGAGAAGGGGGGAGGGGCGAGTTCGAGCGAACGGATCACCAGCGCGCGCGAAGAGGTGGGCAGGTGCAGCGCGCCGTCGTCGCCGACGAGGTAGCGCGCGTCGAAGGAGTAGTCGACGAACGCGGGCCGCGTCGCGTCCGGCATCACCGAGCACGCCGCGATCGCGAGCAGCGGCGAGAGCAGCGCTCCGCACCTCATCCTGCGCCGTCCTTCAGGTAGCATCGCTGGGATGATCGGCGGGCTGGCGGTTCGAAACAACTTGCTGTGCGTGGCGTGGTCGGCGGGCAGAGGACACGTGTTCCTCTACGACCTCGAGGCGCGCGAGCGGATGTCGTCTTGGACCACACCCGTCGGCCGGTCGGGCTACTCGGACGCGGGCGGCGTCGCGGTCGACGACCGCTTCCGTCTGTTCGTCGCCGACCCGCAGAACGGCTGCGTGCGGCGCTACAACGCCTTCGGCCAGCACCTGGGCGACATCGGGTTGCCGCCTCCGGGCTCCGGTGACCGGGGCAGAGACCAGCTCGGCGTGCTCGACCGTCCGCACGCCGTGGCGTGCCGTCGGGGGCGCGTCTGGGTGTGCGCGGGCGAGCGCCCGAGGCGTCGGGGCGTGCAGTGCTTCGACGTGCACGGCGGCGCGCAGCGGGCGCTGGCGGCGCGGGGCGAGCCCGGCGAGAAGTGGGCGGCGCCGCGCGGCGTGTTCTGCGACGCGCGCGGGCTCGTGGTGGCCGACACGCTGAGAGGCCGGCTGCAGATGTTCCGCGAAGACGGCGCGTTCGTGCACGAGGTGGCGCTGCCCGAGCGCGGCGAAGGCAACCGGCCGGGCGCCGTCGTGCGGCTCGGCGACGGCCGCATGCTCGTCGTCGACCACTCGGGCGCCGAGGCCGCGCTGGTCGGCGTCGGGGGCGACGGCGTGGGCTTCGGCCTCGGCCGCCTCGGCGAGACCTGCCGCGACCCCGCGGGCATCACGGTCGACGAGCAGGGGCGCGTCTACCTGCTGGACCGCGGCGGCGAGCGGGTGCTCCGGTGCGATCCGGACCTCGGCGACCCCGAGGTGCTGGTCACGCTCGCCGAGCACGAAGACGACGCTCCCGGCGCGCCCGGTTGAGCCGCGTCGAATGGTGTAAAGAAACCCGCACGGTGCTGCGAAGAACTTGGACGGCGCGCTTGAACCGACCGCATCGCACGGTCACACTGGCCACTCGCCGCAGGGCGGGGCACGGATCGGTCAGCCGGAATGCGCTTGCTGCGCTTCGATGTGGAAAAGCTTCCAGGTCGAATCCACAGCGCGAGCTCCTGACAGGGAGCAACCGGGGTCGGTGCTGTGGCTTGCGGACGATTCTTCGTTCTCAACAGTATTTACATACCTGCTCTGAGCGGCCTCGGCTGCAGGGGCGGGAGTTGGAGGGGGTCCTTGGATCGAATCCGTATCCGGGGTGGCCGCGGTTTGCGCGGCACCGTTCGAGTTTCCGGAAGCAAGAATGGCGCGCTGCCGATCCTGGCGGCGTCGCTGCTCGTCGACGGTCCGATCCTGCTGCGCAACATGCCGCGGCTCAAGGACGTCGAGAACCTGCTGCGCATCCTGGGCAAGCTCGGCGTGGTGCACTCCTGGCGGCCGGACGGCGCGCTGGAGCTCGAGGCGAAGGACAAAACGGTCTACATCGCGCCCTACGACCTCGTGCGCACGATGCGCGCCAGCTTCGTCGTGCTCGGCCCGCTGTGGGCGCGGCGCGGCGTCGCCAGGGTCAGCTACCCCGGCGGCTGCGTGTTCGGCCACCGCCCGGTCGACCTCCACATCAAGGGCCTTCGCGACATCGGCGGCAACGTCGAGCTGTCCGACGGCTACGTGACCCTGAGCGGCCGGCCGACCGGCGGCGTCTCGTTCCTCGGCGGCAACATGGGCTCGACCGTGCTCGGCACCGCCAACGTGCTGATGGCGGCGACGCTCGGCACCGGCAAGACCTACCTCGAGTGCGCGGCGATGGAGCCGGAGATCGAGGACCTCTGCAACTTCCTCAACGCGTGCGGTGCTCGCATCTCCGGGATCGGCGGCCACATGCTGACGATCGAGGGCGTCGACACGCTGCACGGCTGCGAGTGGGACATGATCCCCGACCGCATCGAGGCGGGCACATTCCTGTGCGGCGCTGCGATGCTCAACAGCGACGTCACCGTCACGCACTGCCGGCCGATGCACCTGCTCGCCGTGATCGACCGGCTGCGCGCGGCCGGCGCGCAGCTCGAGGTCGGCGACGACTCGATCCGCGTCGTGCCGACCGCGTCGCGCAAGCTGCAGGCCGTCGACGTGACGACAATGGCCTACCCCGGCTTCCCGACGGACCTGCAGGCGCAGTTCATGGCGCTGATGACCAGGGCGCAGGGCGTCTCGGTCATCACCGAGAAGATCTACCCCGAGCGCTTCATCCACGCTGCCGAGCTGCAGCGCTTCGGTGCGCGCATCCGTCGTGAAGGCCCGAGCGCGATCATCGAGGGCACCGACGAGTTGCGCGGCGCGCCGGTGATGGCGAGCGACCTGCGCGCTTCGGCGAGCCTGGTGCTTGCCGGCCTCGTCGCCAACGGCGCCACCGACGTGCGGCGCGTCTACCACATCGACCGCGGCTACGAGCGCATCGAGAACAAGCTGCAGGGCATCGGCGCCGACATCGAGCGGATCTCCGAGGGCTAGCCGCGCACGGGCTGTAGCCGGCGCGGCACTCGAGAGGCTCTGTCGAGTAGCCAAGCAGGGCGTCCCTATAGGGCGTCTCAGCAGGGCGCCTGCCGTCGCCGCCGCGCCGGGCAAGCGCTTCAGCGGCCGCGGCGCGCGCCCACGAGCGCGATCCCGAGCGCCAGCACCCACGACACCACCCGGTCGAGGAAGCCCGCCGGCACGTCGGTCAGGCCCATGCGGTTGACGTAGAAGAACAGCACGGCCGAGCCGCCGCCGACGAGCATCGACGAAAAGCCCCAGTTGGGGGCGACCGGTCCGACGCAGAGCCGCACCAGCAGCAGCGGCCCGAACCCGGAGCCGAGCGCGGCCCAGGCGAACAGCACGTTGCCGAACACGTCCTGAGGCAGCAGGAGCGCTGCCACGGTCGCGCCCGCGCCGATGGTCAGCACCGTCCCGCGCGCGATCGCCAGCGTGCGGCCCGGATAGCGCTCGGCGAGGCCGAGGTCGTGGCTGACGCTGCTCGCGCACACCAGCAGCTGGCTGTCGACGGTCGACATGATGGCCGCCAGCACGCTCGCGACCACGACGCCGTCGACGACGACGGGCAGCAGATTGCGGCTGGCTTCGTAGATGGCCGACTCGTGCGCGCCGGCCTCCATCGGGAACCACAGCCGCACCGACCACCCGAGCACGAGCATGCCGGTGTAGAGCACGACCGCCCACGTCAGGCCGACCGTGCGCGCGACGGTCATCGACGCGTCGGGCGCCATGCCCATGTACTTGTTCACGGCGTGCGGCTGGCCGGGGTAGCCGAGCCCGATGCCGACCAGGCCGAACGCGAACGCGAACGCTGCAGCGCCTTCGTGTGGGCCGCCGAGGCCGAGCCAGTGGTCGGCGTCGACGCCCTTGTCGAGCTCCGTGAAGCCGCGCTCCGCGCCGGCCTCGAGCAGCGCGGACACGAACTCGCCGAGGCCGCCTGCGTGCACGATCGCCGCGGCGGGCACGACCACGGCCACGCCCGCCCTCAGCAGGCCCTGCACGGTGTCGGTGACGCTCGCTGCGAGGTAGCCGCCGAACATGGTGTAGGCGACCGTCACGACCGCGCCGATCAGGATGCCCAGCCGCGCGTCGCCGAGGAACGTGTCGGGGAACGCGTGGCCGAACGCGGCGCCGGCGGCCTGCATCTGGGACGCCACGTAGGTCAGCAGCGAAGCGAGCGTCAGCAGGGACGCGAACACGACGATGCGGCGCCGGCCCGGGGCGCCCGCGGGGCCTGCGAGGTAGTCGGTCAGCGTGATGGCCTGCCCGGTGTCGGCGCGCAGCCGCGGCGCGACCACGAACCAGTTGAGCAGGAAGCCGCCGACGCAGCCCGGGATCAGCCACAGCGCGGTCAGCCCGAAGCGGTAGGCGAAGCCGCTGGCGCCGACGATGCTCCACGCCGACGACGAGCTGGCGTTGGCGGCCAGCGCTGTGACCCAGGGGCCGAGCGACCGGCCGCCGAGGTAGAAGCCGTCGGAGTCGTGCGTGCGCCGCGCCGCGCGCACGCCGATCAGCAGCAGCGCCAGGAGAAAGGCGGTCAGCGCGACGAGGATCGCGATGGAGCGCTCCATGCCCGGACCTTACCATCGAGGCGCACCCGCGCCGCAATGGATACCCACACCCGCTTCGGTCGTTACCTTCGTTTCCGCAGCGTGCTCGACGACCCGTTCGTCGAGCTCGACCTGTCGCACGCAGCGCTGTCGGAGCAGGACGTCACCGACCTGCAGCCACAGCTCGACGCCGCGCTGGCGGCGATGCAGGCGCTCGAGGCAGGTGCGGTCGCCAACCCCGACGAGGGGCGTCAGGTCGGCCACTTCTGGCTGCGCGCGCCCGGCCTGGCGCCCGAGCCGGCGCTGCAGGACGCGATCAAGGACACGATCGACGACGTCGAGCAGTTCGCGCAGGCCGTGCACAGCGGGGCGATCGCGCCGCCCGAGGGCGGCGCCTTCACCCAGGTCGTGCTCTGCGGGATCGGCGGCTCGGCGCTCGGTCCCATGCTGCTCGCCGACGCCCTGGCCGCGCCCGACGGGCCGATGTCGCTGACGGTGCTCGACAACACCGACCCCGAGGGCATCGACGCGGCGCTGCAGCGGGTGGGCGCGCTGCAGGACGCGCTGGTCGTCGTCATCAGCAAGTCCGGCGGCACGCCCGAGACGCGCAACGGCATGCTCGAGGTCCAGCGCGCGGTCGAGGCGCAGGGGCTGACGCTCGGTCCCCGCGCGGTCGCGATCACCACCGACGGCAGCAAGCTGCACCAGCGCGCCGCCGACGAGGGTTGGCTCAAGACCTTTCCGATGTGGGACTGGGTCGGCGGCCGCACGTCGGTGACGTCGGCGGTCGGGCTCGTGCCGGGCGCGCTGTTCGGCATGGACGTGCGCGCCTTCCTCGCGGGCGCGGCCGCGATGGACGACGCGACGCGCAGCGCCGACGTCTTCGCCAACCCCGCGGCGATGCTGGCCGCGCTCTGGCACCACGAGGGCTGTGGCGAGGGCGCGCGCGCGATGGTCGTGTTGCCCTACAAGGACCGCCTGCTGCTGCTCTCCCGCTACCTGCAGCAGCTCGTGATGGAGTCGCTCGGCAAAGAGCGCGACCGCCAGGGCGCGCTGGTCCACCAGGGCCTGGCGGTCTACGGCAACAAGGGCTCGACCGACCAGCACGCGTTCGTCCAGCAGCTCCGCGACGGGCGCCACGACTTCTTCGTGACCTTCGTGCGCGTCCTCCAGGATCGCGCCGGCCCGCACTTCGAAGTCGAGCCGGGCGTCACCACCGGGGACTACCTCGACGGGTTCTGGCAGGGAACGCGGCGCGCGCTCCAAGAGAGCGGGCGCAGCTCGGCGACCATCTGCGTCGATCGGATCGACGAGCGCGTGCTCGGCGCGCTGGTGGCGCTGTTCGAGCGGACCGTCGCGGTCTACGCCGAGTTGATCG
>JBERSB010000175.1:0-2958 GCA_041236755.1 Luminiphilus sp.
TGCGCGCGCCGACTGTGGCCAACCGCGCGGCAGCCGAGCGTCTCGAGGCAGACGTCCGCGCGGTGCGCGACGCGATTGACGCCCACCGCGGCGCCGTGCCGGCGGTGAGCGACTGGCACCTGCTCGGACCGGTTCCGGGAAAGAGCCTGGACGACGCGCGGGACCGCGTGTTCGCGCCCGAGCGCGACGGCGTGCTGCTCGACCAGGAGCAGGAGAGGCGGAAGTGGCAGCCGCGCCCTGACTTCGTCGACGGCAAGGTCTACACCTGGAACGGCGCCAACAGCGCGTTCTACCTGCACCGGACGCTGCGCGCCGAGAAGGACTACGAGGTGACCCTGTCGCTCGGCTGCGACGACTCCGTGGCCGTGTGGTGCAACGGCGAAGAGGTGCTGCGCAAGAACGTGGCACACGGCGCGAAGCTCGACCAGGAGCGGGTCGTCGTGAAGCTCCGGCAGGGCGACAACGAGCTGTTGCTCAAGGTCACCAACGGCGGCGGCCCGGGAGGCTTCGCGTTCGAGCTCTGGGGCCCGGGCGAAGGCGAACTGCGCGCCCGGCTGCGCGACCTCGAGCGCCAGCTGGAGGAGAACCGCGGTCCGCTGGTGCCGATCATGCGCGAGCTGCCCGAAGAGCAGCGGCGCGTCACGCGCGTGCACATCCGCGGCAGCTTCTTGGACCAAGGCGAAGAGGTGCAGCCAGGCACGCCGTCGGTGTGGCCCTCGCTCCCTGACGGCGCGCGCCGCGACCGGCTGGGCTTCGCGAGATGGCTGATGGACCGCGACAACCCGCTCACCGCGCGCGTGCTCGCCAACCGCATCTGGAGCGAGCTGTTCGGCCAGGGGATCGTGCCGACGCTCGAGGACTTCGGTTCGCAAGGGGACCTGCCCTCGCACCCGATGCTGCTCGACTGGCTGGCGTGCGAGTTCGTGGACTCGGGGTGGTCGCTCCGGCACCTGCTGCGCACGGTGGTGCTGTCCGCGACGTACTCGCAGAGCTCTGCGCAGACCGAAGCGCACCACGAGCTCGACCCCGACAACCGGTGGCTGTCGCGTGGGCCGGCGTTCCGCCTGACGGGCGAGCAGCTGCGCGACCAGGCGCTCGAGGTCTCGGGCCTGCTGAGCCGCAAGGTCGGCGGGCCCAGCGTCATGCCGCCGCAGCCCGACGGGGTCTGGCGCCAGCTCTACAGCGGCGCGCAATGGACGGACGCCACCGGTGAAGACCGCTTCCGGCGGGCGCTTTACACCTTCTGGCGTCGGACCAGCCCGCACCCTGCGATGATGGTCTTCGACGCCCAGAGCCGCGAGGCGTGCGTGCTGCGCCGGCAGCGCACCAACACGCCGCTGCAGGCGCTCGTGCTCTGGAACGACCCGCAGTTCCACGAACCCGCGAAGCGTCTCGCCGAGCAGGCGCTCGACCTCGGGCGCGAAGATGCGGCCGCAGGGGTCGACTGGCTCTGGCGGCGCTGCCTGCTGCGGGACCCGAGCGAACAGGAGCGGCGGCGCCGGGTCGCGCTCCTGGACGACGAGCGCCGCGCCGGCGCGTCTGCCGTCGACGCGTGGGGCGTCGTCGCCAGCGTGGTGATGTGCCTGGACGAGTTCGTGACCAGACGATGACCCTCTACCAACAGCTCTGTCGCAGGCGCTTCCTCGAGGGCGCTGGGGTCTCGGTCGGCGCGGCGGCGCTGCGGGCGCTGCTCGCCGACGACGGCGACAAGCGGACGCGCCGCTTCGCGCCGCGGGCGAAGAGCGTGATCTACCTGCACATGGAGGGCGCGCCGCCGACGCTCGACATGTTCGACCGCAAGCCGACGCTGGACCGCTACAGCGGCAGCAAGTGCCCGGACGAGTTCCTGCAGAAGGAGCGCTTTGCCTTCATCAAGGGCCACCCGAAGCTGCTCGGCCACCAGCACGGCTGGATCCGCGGCAGCAACGGCGTCGAGATGTGCGACCTGTTCCCGCACCTCGCGCAGCAGATGTCGGACGTGACGCTGGTCCGGTCGATGTTCACCGACCAGTTCAACCACGCCCCGGCCGAGCACCTGCTGTTCTCCGGCGCGCCGCGTCCGGGCCGGCCGTCGATGGGGGCGTGGCTCTCCTACGGCCTCGGCAGCGAGAACCGCGACCTGCCCGACTTCGTCGTGATGGTCAGCGGCGGCATGCCGAGCGCCGGCAAGGCGCTGTGGAGCGCAGGCTTCCTGCCGTCGGTCCACCAGGGCGTCGAGTTCCGCTCGGCGGGCGAGCCCGTGCTCTACCTGCGCGATCCGGACGGCTACGACCGGGCGCGCCGCCGCCGCTCGCTGGACGCGCTCAACGACCTCAACCGTATCCACGAGCAGCGCTCGCGGGACCCCGAGACCACGACGCGGATCGCGCAGGGGGAGCTGGCGTTCCGGATGCAGGCGTCCGTGCCCGACGCCGTCGACCTGCAGAGCGAACCCGAAGAGGTGCACGAGCTGTACGGCACGACGCCCGGCACGGCGTCGCTCGCGAACAACTGCCTGTTGGCGCGCCGCCTCGTCGAGCGCGGCGTGCGCTTCGTGCAGCTCTTCGACAGCGGCTGGGACATCCACGGCACCGGCCCGAACGACGACCTCATGACCCAGTTCCCCAAGCAGGCGAAGCGGCTGGACCGGCCGCTCGCGGGGCTGATCACGGACCTGCGGCGTCGCGGCATGCTCGACGACACGCTGGTGATCTGGGGAGGCGAGTTCGGACGCACGCCGATGAACGAGGCGCGCAACGGCAGCAAGTTCCTCGGCCGCGACCACCACCCGCACTGCTTCGGGCTCTTGATGGCCGGCGGCGGCGTCAAGCGCGGCGCGGTGGTCGGCGCCACCGACGAGCTGGGCCACGGGATCGTGGACACGCCGATCCACGTGCACGACCTGCAGGCGACGATCCTGCACCTGTGCGGCGTTGACCACGAGCAGCTGACCTACAAGTTCCAGGGTCGGCCGTTCCG
>JBERSB010000176.1:0-6756 GCA_041236755.1 Luminiphilus sp.
GAGTTGCGCAGGCTCTTGTGCAGCGCCGAGAGCAGGTCGTAGTGCAGGTCGCCCGACTTGTCGTGCTGCAGCGCGCGGTGCTGGAACGCCTCGACGACCATCTGCTCCTCGATCTCGTCGCCGTCGAGGCAGGTCGCAGCGCAGGCCTCCAGGCACACCAGCGACCGCCGCGCGTCGCCGCCAGCCAGCGCCGCGAGGCGCGCGACCGCAGCGTCCGAGATGGTCAGCCGGCGCACGCCCAGGCCGCGCTCGTCGTCGGCGATCGCTTTTTTGACCAGGCCCGCGAGGTGCGCTTCGCCGAGCGGCTTCAGCGGCACGACGCGGCACCGCGACAGCAGCGCGCCGTTGATCGAGAACGAGGGGTTCTCGGTCGTAGCACCGACCAGCACGATGTCGCCGCGCTCGACGTGCGGCAGGAACGCGTCCTGCTGCGCCTTGTTGAAGCGATGGATCTCGTCGACGAACAGCAGCGTGCCGCGGCCGTCCCGCTGCCCGCGCTGCTTGGCCTCGGCGACCGCTTCGCGCACCTGCGCGACGCCCGACAGCACCGCCGAGAACGGCTGGAAGTGCAGGTCTGCGTGCTTGGCGATCAAGAGGCCCAGCGTGGTCTTGCCGACGCCGGGCGGACCGAACAGCAGCAGCGAACCCGCGACGCCCTGCTCGATCGCCGCGCGCAGCGCGCGCCCCTCGGCGAGCAGCTCGTCCTGGCCGAGGTACTCGTCGAGCGACGCCGGCCGCATCCGTTCGGCGAGCGGCGCCCGCGGGCCACGGCGCGGCTCCTGGCCGTCCTCGCTCAGGTCCCCGAACAGCGTCATGCGTCCGACCGCTGACGCTGCGCCTCGAACAGCAGCACGCCGGCCGCGACCGCGACGTTCAGGCTCTCGACCGGCGGCCGCAGGGGAATGCGCACGTGCTCGTCCGCCGCGCCGAGCCACTCCGGCCCGACGCCCGCCGCCTCGGCGCCGACGACCAGGAGCAGCGGCCGCCGCAGGTCGACCTGCGTGTGGGGTTGCGTCCCCCCGCCGTCCGCGACGACGACGTCGAGGCGGTTGCGCCGCGCGAACTCCGCGGCCTGCGCAGCGTCGAGTCCGTGGCGGACCGGCAGGCGGAAGATGGAGCCCATCGAGCCGCGCACGGCCTTGTCACGGAACGGGTCCGCGCCGCCCTGCAGCGTCGGGCAGCCGCTCGCGCCCGCCGCCTCGGCCGCGCGGATCACCGCGCCCAGGTTGCCCGGGTCACGGAGGCCCGCCGCGACGACGACCAGCGGCGCGAGGTCCTCGCCGAGCAGACCACGGTCTTCGTAGTCGGGGCGACGCAGCAGCACCGCGACCCCCTGCGGCGTGTCCAGCGCGCTGAGGCGCGCGAGCACCGCGTCCGAGCAGTCGAGGAACGACGCGGACCGCTCGGCGAGCGCGTCGCGCAGCGCGAGGTCCGTCAGCTTGGGCGACACCGCGGCCTCGACGATCTCCAGGCCCGCGCGCACCGCCTCCCAGACCAGCCGCACGCCTTCGGCGAGCATCAGCCCGTCCGACCTGCCGCCCGCCGCGTCCCGGAACCTCTGCACGGCCGGGTTCTTCGCCGAGCTGACGGAGCGGGATCGTTGCGCCATCCGGCCATGATGGCCGTCGGTCCAGGGACGCGCCACGGGCGAATCCCCGATTGCCGGGCGGGGCGCGCTAGCATGCGCGCATGAAGCACTGCAGCGACTGCGGCGGCGGGCTCGTCGACCACGTGCCGCCGGGCGACGACCGCGCGCGGCGGTGGTGCGCTGCGTGCGAGAAGGCCCACTACCAGAACCCGCTCGTCGTCGTGGGCTGCCTGGTGGAGCGCGGCGACGAGCTGCTCCTCTGCCGGCGCGCGATCGAACCCGCGCACGGCAAGTGGACGACGCCAGCGGGCTTTCTCGAGCTCGCGGAGACGCTCGCCGAGGGCGCTGCGCGCGAGACCTTCGAAGAGGCGGGCGCGAAGGTCGAGGTCCTTGCCCCCCACAGCCACCTCGACCTGACGCACATCGGACAGCACTACGCGAGGTTCCGCGCGCGGCTGACCTCCCCCGAGGTCGCGCCCGGCGCGGAGAGCCTCGAGTGCGCGTTCTTCCGTCCGGACGACATCCCGTGGCGCGAGCTCGCGTTCCCCGCCGTGCACTTCGCGCTGCGCCTGCTGCTGGACGACCGCGCCGGTGGCAGCGCCCACGTCCACCACGGCAAGCTCAGCTGGACCGGCACGGGCTCGCGCTTCGACGCGCGCAACTACGAGCTCAGAGACCACCTGCGCACGCCGGTCGCGGGCTGAGCCGCCCCGCCGGCGGAGCCGGCAGCGCGACTACGGCAGGCAGGCCCGGATCGCGCGCGCCACGTAGATCGGCGCGACCTTGCGCCGCCAGTAGACGTCCAGGTCGGTGTTGTCCATCGTGCGCGCGGGCTTCATCGCGGCGTTGCCCGCCTCGGCGATCAGCTCGTCGGTGAGCTCGTTGCCGACCAGCATGTCCTCGGACTTGGTCGCAGGGATCGCGTACGAGCCCGCGCCGCCGAGGCGGATGTTGGCCTTCTCGACCTTGCCGTCGTCACCGAACCAGATCGCCGCGCCGACGCCCAGCACCGGGAAGTCGTAGGTGTCGCGCCGACGGAGCTTGGTGTAGCTGGCCCGCCAACGGCCCGGGGCGGGCAGCGTGATCTTCGTCAGCAGCTCCTCGGGCTTCTTGGTCAGGTACTCGATGCCGTCGTCCTGGTAGAGCTCGTCGGCCTTGATCATGCGGGTGCCGTGCTCGTCAGCGAGCTCGACCTCTGCCTCCAGCGCGCAGACCACGGGGACCGTGTCGCTGGACTGCACCGCCCAGCAGCGCGGGCTGCCGGGCGCGACCCAGCAGATCGCGTCCTCCTTGGACTTCATGCAGAAGTCGATCGACTCGCGCCACTCGTGCGTCTGGTCGTAGTAGGTGCAGCGGGTGTCCAGCATCAGGTTGCCGCCGATCGTGCCCATGTTGCGCAGCAGCGGCGTCGAGATCTCGCGCACCGCGTGCGCCAGCGCCGGGTAGTGCGCCTTGAGGTGCGGGTAGTGCTCGAGCGCGGTCAGCGTGACCATCGCGCCGATCTGCAGGCGGCCGTCCTCGAGCACCTCGAGCGAGTGCAGCTCGGGCACGTCGCGCAGCGAGATCACCTGCTCGGGCGTCTGGTGACGCCGCTTCATGTTGGGGTAGAGGTCCGTCCCGCCGGCGACGTACATCGCGGCCTTGCCGTGTTGCTTGGCGATCGCGACCGCTTCGGTCGCAGACTTCGGCGTGTGGTAGGTGAACGTGGGGAGACGCAGCATGGGTGTGGCTCCTTACTTCGCGGCCTTCTTGGTCCGGTGCGGGTCGTTCGAGGCCTTGCCGTCGCCGCCCTGCCAGGGCGTCTTGACCTTCAGCGACTCGCCGAAGTCGACGGTGGGCACGCCGCTGTCGTCCGCGGCCGGCCCGTAGCGCTTGTCTTCGGCGTGCATCGCCGCGAACACCTTCTCGAACGAGATCGGGTTCTCGTCGACGCGCACGCCGACCGCGTCGAAGACCGCGTTGGCGACCGCTGGCATGATCGGCAGCAGCGGCCCCTGGCCGACCTCCTTGGCGCCGAAGGGCCCGTTCTTGTCCGGGTCCTCGATGACGTAGGTCGTGCACTCCGGCATCTCGAACGCGCTCGGGCTCTTGTACTCGAGCATCGAGGGGATCTTGTGCACGAACACGCGCTTGCCCTTGTGCGAGCGGTCGCGGTAGGCCATCTCCTCCATCATCGCTTCGCCTAGGCCCATGTAGATCGAGCCCTCGATCTGCCCCATCGCGACCGCGGCGTTGAGCGCGCGGCCGATGTCGTGCGCCATCCAGACGTGCGGCACGCTGTAGACGCCGGTCTCCGGGTCGACCTCGACCTCGACGACGCACGCCGAGTAGCTGTAGCTCGGGCTCGGCCCGACGCCGCCGCCGCGGAAGCGCGCCGGCGACTTCGGCGGGGTGTAGCTGCCGACGGTGCCGATCGTGCCGACGGCCGCCTCGGTGAAGCCGATGGCCTCCTTGAACGTCATGCCGACCTCGGGGTCCTGCGCGTCGAACACGCGGCCGCCGTGGAACACCAGGCGGCTCGCGGGCACCTCGAGCTTCTCGCCGACGCCCTTGGCGAGGATGTCGCGCGCGCGCTCGGCGGCCTGCATCGCCGCGTTGCCGGTCATCACGGTCACGCGCGAGCTGTAGCTGCCGAGGTCGACCGGCGTCAGGTCGGTGTCGCTGGTCACGACCTTGATGTCGAGCGGGTCGATGCCGAGCACCTCGCCGACGATCCAGCCGAGCACGCTGTCGCTGCCCTGGCCGATGTCGGTGCTGCCGCAGAACACGGTGCACAGCCCGGAGCGGTCGAGCTGCAGCTGCACGCCCGAGTGCGGCATGCCGTTCCAGTAGATCGGCAGGCCGGCACCCGACAGGTAGCTCGAGCACGCGATGCCGAGGCCGCGCACGCGGCCATTCGCCAGGACCTCCCGCTTACCGCGGCGCTCCTTCCAACCCGAGCCCTCGACGACCTTCTCGATGCACGGGCCGAGCCCCATCGAGCCGATGCGCAGGAAGTTCGCGGTGAGCGAGTCGCGCTCGGCGAGGTTGTCGAGGCGCATCTGCGCCGGGTCGAGGCCGAGGTCGCAGGCGACCTTGTCGAGCTGCACTTCGAGCGCGAAGCGCGGCTGCACGGTGCCGTGGCCGCGCTTGGGTCCGCACGGCGCCTTGTTGGTGAAGAAGCGCGCGCCGCGGAAGTGGTAGTTCTCGACCGGGTAGGTCACGGTCTGCAGCGCACCCGTGTAGAACGTGCTCGCGGTGCCGTAGCTGCCGTAGGCGCCTCCGTCGAGGAAGCTGTGGAAGTCCAGCGCGGTGATCCGGCCCGTCTTCGTGACGCCGATCTTGCTGCGCATCAGCACCGGGTGGCGACCGCGGTGGCACCAGAAGACCTCTTCGCGCGTCAGCGCGATCTTGACCGGCCGGCCGGTCAGCATCGACATCTTGGCGGCGCAGATCTCGTGGTTGAACGGGTCGCTCTTGCCGCCGAAGCCGCCGCCGTTCGGACACGCGATGACGCGGATGCGGTGCGCGGGCAGCGGCGCGAGCACGCGGGCGAGCGCGCGGTGCAGGTAGTGCGGCGTCTGCGTCGACGACCAGATCGTCAGCTTGCCGTCCTTGTCGAAGTGCGCGAGGGTCGCGTGCTGCTCCATCGGCAGGTGCGTGTTGCCCTCGAACCACACGGTGTCCTCGCGCACGTGGTCCGCACGCTCGAAGCCGTCCTTCAGGTCGCCGAACTCGAGGTTCTCGAGCCGGTGGATGTTGCCGCGCACGCCGTAGTCGTGCAGCCGCGGCTCGTCGTGGTCCGCGGCCTCGTGCACGCCGCCGATGGTGCGCAGCTCGCGGTACTCGACGTCGACGAGGCGGCACGCGTCCCACGCGATCTCCTCCTCGGTCGCGGCGACGGCGACGACGGGGTCGCCGACGAACCGCACCCGGTCGGGACAGAGCGCGTGCTCGTCCTGGCTGACGGGGAGGATCCCGAACGGCGTCGGCATGTCCTTGCCGGTCAGCACGCCCTTGACCCCGGGCAGCGCCTCCGCCGCGGCCGTGTCGATCTTGACGATCTCCGCGTGCGCCTTCGTGCTGCGCAGCAGCTTCATGTGCAGCATGCGCGGCAGGGTCATGTCGTCGGCGAACTGCGTCAGCCCGGCGACCTTGCTCCTGGCGTCGACCTTGCGGATCGGCTTGCCGACGTGCTCGAGCTCGTCCTTCTTCTTGTCGTGCTGCCACGGGGCGTCGTCGCGCCCCTGCGGCGCACCCGGCCCTTCGACGCGCGCCTTGGGGTCATCAAGCACCATAGATCGACTCCTTGCTCGGCTCCGCGTCCTCGCCGCGCATCCGCGCCGCCGCCAGCTCGATCGCCTCGAAGATCTTGAGGTAGCCCGTGCAGCGGCAGAGGTTGCCCGCCATCGCCTCCTTGATCTCGTCGCGCGTCGGCTTGGCGTTGTCCTTGAGCAGCGCGTCGGCCGCCATCAGCACGCCGGGCGTGCAGTAGCCGCACTGCGCAGCGCCCAGGTCGGCCATGCAGTCCTGCAGCGGCGCGAGGTCGCTGCCGCACGCGAGGCCCTCGACCGTGCGGACCTCCTTGCCGATCGCGTCGACGGCGAGCACCAGGCAGCTCAGCACCGAGGTGCCGTCGATCTGGACCGTGCACGTGCCGCACTCGCCCAGCTCGCAGCCGTGCTTGGTGCCTGTCAGGGTCATCTCCTCGCGGAGGACCTCCAGCAGGGTCTTGTGCGGCCGGAAGGCCACCTCGTGTGGCTCGCCGTTCACCTGGAACGTCGCGAGCACCTTGTTGGACTCGGTCATGGGGGCAAGCAGGATAGCGATCCGACATCGGGGGATCGAGCGCAGCCGGACCGAATCAACTTGTCTCCGGTGCAGCGCAGACGCGTCCGGCCGCCGCCGCGTGATGGCGCCACACGCCTTTGCGCTGCCACAGGTTAGGCTGGGCACATGGACGCTCACCAGCGCCTCGGCACGCCCGAGCCCACGATCGTCGCGTGGGCCGAGCAGGTGCCCGCGGACGCGGACGTGCTCGACGTCGCCGCCGGCAGCGGCAGGCACGCGCGGCTGTTCGCGGAGCGAGGCTGCCCGGTGACCGCAGTCGACCGCGACGGCGCCGCGCTGCGTGCGCTGGCCGACCCGCGCATCGAGGTCGTCGAGGCCGACCTGGAGAATGCGCCGTG
>JBERSB010000177.1:0-5545 GCA_041236755.1 Luminiphilus sp.
CTGCTCCTCTTCGCCTTCGTAGGGGTCCAACTCGCCGTCGCGCTGTGGGCGGTCCGGGTGATCCGCACCGAGGACGACTTCCTGGTCGCCGGACGGCGGCTCGGGCCGGGGCTCGCAGCCGTCAGCGTGTTCGCAACGTGGTTCGGAGCCGAGAGCTGCGTCGGCGCCGCCGGCGCCGCCTACGAGAACGGCTGGACCTGGAACGCGCCCGAGCCGTTCGCCTACGGCCTCTGCCTGATCGTCACGGGGCTGCTGTTCGCCGCACGCCTCTGGCGCCGCAAGGTCACGACCCTGGCGGACTTCCTCTCGACGAGGTTCGGCGCGTCCACGGAGCGGCTCGCGGCCGTGCTGCTGCTGCCGTCCTCGCTGCTCTGGGCCGCAGCCCAGGTGCGCGCGTTCGGTCAGGTCGTCGCGATCAACTCCGATGGCCAGATCGGGGTCCAGACGGCCATCGCCATCGCGGCGGGCATCGCGATCGTCTACACGGTCGCCGGCGGCCTGCTCGCCGACGTCTACACCGACGTCATCCAGTGCGGCGCGCTGCTGACGGGCATGGTGGCGCTCGGCCTCGCCGTCTACCTCAACGCACCCGAAGCCGAGGCTCCAGGCGCGGCCGCGAGCGCGGCCGCCGCTGCCGCGCCGTCGGCGCCGTTCTCGTTGTTCGCCGAGCTGGAGCAGTGGGCGATCCCGATCTGCGGCTCGGTCGTGGCGCAGGAGGTGCTCTCCAGGACGCTGGCCGCGCGCACGGAGTCGAGCGCGCGCAAGGCGGCGATCTACGGCGGCGTCCTCTACGTAGTCGTCGGCCTGATCCCGCTGACCATCGGCGCGCTGGGCCCCCAGATGGTTCCCGGGCTCGAGGACCCCGAAGGCGTGCTCGCCGTGCTCAGCCGCGACCTCTTGCCCACGGCGCTGAACCTGGTGTTCGCGGGCGCCCTGATCGCCGCGATCCTGTCGACCGTCGACAGCTGCCTGCTGGTGGTGGCCTCGCTCGTGGCCCGCAACCTCGCGCCGCGCGCCCCGGGGCCCGCGCCGAGCCGAGGACGCCTGACGCTCGCGCGGTGGAGCGTGGTCGGCGGCGGGCTCGTCGCCTACGGACTGGCCAGCTCCAACTACAACGTCGCGGACCTCGTCGAAGAGGCCTCGGGCTTCGGCAGCGCGGGCGTGTTCCTGCTGGCGACGCTCGGCCTCTACAGCGGCTGGGGCGGCGCGCTGGCCGCCAACCTCACGCTGCTGGCCGGGCTGACGGTTTGGGTCGCCGGCCGGCACATCGCGCCGGACGTCGTGCCGCACCCCTACCTGACTTCGTTGGGCTGCGCGGCCGCGGCGTTCGCGTTGGGCTGCTGCCTCGAGCGCCGGACGCAGCGCGTCGCCTCAGCTCCGGCAGGCAACCAGTAGCGACACCGACCGCGCGCCCGCCGAACGCAGCAGCGCAGCGCAGCTGCGCGCCGTCGCCCCGGTCGTGAAGACGTCGTCGACCAAGAGCACGTCACGCCCCTCGACCCGGCCGGGGCGCCGCACGGCGAACGCGCCCCGCACGTTGGCGGCGCGGGACAACACGCGCGCGTCCCCCTGCGGCCGCGTCGCGCGGGTGCGCACCAACCCACCCGGCGCCGACCGCAGGTGTATGCGCGCCGCGACGGCCAGCGCGAGCCATCGCGCCGGGTCGACGCCGCGGCGACGCAGCCGCGCCCGGTGCAGCGGGACCGGCACGACGACCGGTCGCGGCGTCCGGCCAGTGACGCGCCACGCGTCGGCCATCTCGCGCGCCAGCAGCCGCCCGGCCGATGCATCCCCGGCCAGCTTGAAGCGGCGCACCAGCGCCCCGCCGGATCCGGCGAACGCAAGCGGCGCGCCCAGCTGGCGCAGGTGGCGCAGCTCGTCGTGACTCGAGCCGCAGCGGTCCCCGCGCGCCAAGGGCGGCGCCGCGGCCCCAGGCTCCGTCGACGTGCTGGACGGCACGGGTGGAGCCGGCGCGACAGGCGCACCGCACCGCACGCAGCCGCGCACGGCGCGCCGATGCAGCTGCCGGCGGCACGTCGGGCACAGGTCACCTCCGGCTCCTGCCCCGAAGCCACCGCACGCCGGGCAAGCCCGCGGCAGGACCACGTCGAGTGCTGCGGCCCCGAGCTGCCTCAGGTAGCGGCGTAAGAGCGGGTGCAGCGGCGGCGTCACACCTGCGGTGGAACCGGCCCGCGCGTTCTGCACCCAAACAGGTGCCATCCGCGAGGAGGACCCGCGGACTAGCGCGGCAGCGCGATGCGACGCGCCCGCTCGGTCGGACCGGATTTCTGGTCCTGCTTGACGCCCAGGGCCTGCCGCACGCTGTGCACGTAGGCCTCGACGGTCATGTCCTTGGTGTGCTTCACGCCCAGGATCTCGCCGATCTCCTTGGTCAGCTCCATGTCGTCCTGGAACGACCAGGGCTGGCTCTGGAAGAACTCCCGCAGCAGCCGGCGGAACGCCCGGCGGCTGCTGTAGGCGCCGATCGCGTAGACCGCGCCGGCGAACGCGATGATCCCGGCGCACGACAGCAGCGTCGACATCTGCATGTCCCAGTGCGCGACGATCTGCAGCAGGAAACCCGTCGTCAGGAACAGGAATCCGATGATCACCTGCATGTTGTTGAGGGCAGTGTCCCGCACCTTCAACAAGCTCCTCCCCGCCACACCGAGCGCGCCGCGGAGCGCTTTCCCCGGCTCGCGGAAGCGGATGGAGTTCGCCAGGAAGAACACTCCCACCACGTTGCAGGTGAGCCCGACGACGACTAGTTCTGGGTTGTCCATGGTGACACGGCAGAGACAGGGACCCCCGTCACCACCTCGGCCTGACCGACGCCGGGGCTCGGAGCGGGAGCGCACCTGTCGGCGCACGCCAGTCGGCAAAGTCTAGCCGCGCCGTGGCAGCGCGCCAGCGGGTTGTGCAAAACTGCCTGATCATGCGACCGATATTTCTGCTGTAGAGCGACTTACACTGTTTCTCCACATGACGCGACCGCCCTCGATCGACGCCGAGCTGATCCGCTATCTGGGCGAGCTCGCGAAGCTCAGCCTGCCGCCGGAGCGCAGCGAGAAGCTCCGCCAGAAGCTCACCGCGCTGGTCGAAGCGTTCGCCTCGCTCGACGCAGCCGACCTGCCAGAGGACGACGCGGCCGGAGCGCAGGCTGGCCCCGGCGAGCTGCGGGCCGACCGGGCCGAGCCCGCGGCGCGCGCCGAGGCCGCGCTGCAGAACGCGCCCCGGACGGCCGCCGACAGCTTCGTGGTCCCCCGGGTGGTGGAGCCGTAGCCATGGCCGACCTCCCGGCTCCCCCCACCGCCCGACGCCTCAGCGACGAGGTGCGCACCGGCGCGACGACCGCTGCCGCGGCGCTCGAGGCGGCGCTCGACCGCATCGCGTCTGCCGACGGCGAGCTCGGCGCGTTCTGCAGCACCTTCGCGGAGCGCGCCCGCGCCGCGGCCGACAACGTCGACCAACGCCGCACAGAAGGCGCCGCCCTCGGCGCGCTGGCCGGCGTCCCGGTCGCCAGTAAGGACAACCTGCTGGTGGCCGGCGAGACGATCACCGCCGGCAGCAGGATGCTCACGAACTTCGACGCGCCCTACACCGCGACGTCGCTCGAGCGGCTCGAAGCACACGACGGCGTGCTGCTCGGCCGCACCAACATGGACGAGTTCGGCATGGGCAGCACCACCGAGACGTCCGCGTGCCTGCGCACCCGCAACCCGTTCGGGGACGACCTGGTTCCCGGCGGCAGCAGCGGCGGCAGCGCGGCTGCGGTCTCGGCCGACCTCTGCCCGCTGGCGATCGGCAGCGACACCGGCGGCTCCGTCCGGCAGCCCGCGGCCCTGTGCGGCGTGAGCGGCTTCAAGCCGACCTACGGCCGCGTGTCCCGCTACGGCCTGATCGCGTATGCGAGCTCGCTCGACTGCGTGGGCGCGATCGCGCGCACCGCCGAAGACCTCGCGCTGTGGCTCGACTGTGCCAGCGGCCGGGACGACGCCGACGCCACCAGCAGAGGTGGTGCAGAGCCGACGCTCGACGGCCTGGACGAGCGCGCCGACCTGCAGGGGCTCCGCGTCGGGGTCCCGGCCGAGCTCAACGGCGCCGGCATCGACGACGAGGTCGTCGGCGTCACGACCGCCGCGATCGACCGGCTGCGCGCGCTCGGCGCCGAGGTCGTCGACGTCGCGCTGCCGAGCGTCGAGCACGCGGTGGCTGCCTACTACCTGCTCGCCACGTCCGAGGCGGCCTCCAACCTCGCCCGCTACGACGGCGTGCACTACGGCTGGCGCAGCGGCGACGACGCGCGGACGCAGTCGGCCATGACGACACAGACCCGCAGCAGCGGCTTCGGGGAAGAGGTGCAGCTCCGCATCCTGCTCGGCACGTTCGCGACGTCGATCGGCTACAGCAGCCAGTACTACGAGCAGGCGCGGCGCGCCCGGCGCGCGGTGCAGCGGGACTTCGCCGCTGCGTTCGAGCGCTGCGACGTGCTCGTCTGCCCCACTTCGCCGACCGCAGCGCCGCGGTTCGGCGAAGCCGCAGACGAGCCGCTGCAGCGCTACCTGTGGGACGCGCTGACCGTGCCCGCGAGCCTCGCGGGCCTGCCCGCGCTGTCCGTGCCCGCAGGGCAGACGGCCGACGGCCGCCCGGTCGGCGTGCAGCTGATGGCACAGCAGGACCGAGACGGCCTCGCGCTGCAGGTCGGGCACGTCTTCCAGCAGCACACGGACCACCACCTGCGGAGGCCCGCGCGATGACCGTCTACACGACGGTGATCGGCCTGGAGGTGCACGTCCAGCTGGGCACCGAGAGCAAGCTGTTCTCGCCGGCGCCGGCAGCGGCGCTGGGCGACCCGAACACGCGGGTCCACCACGTCGACCTCGGCCTGCCCGGCGCGCTGCCGCGGCCCAACCGCCACGCGATCGAGCTCGCGACGCGCGCGGCCCTGGCGCTCGGCGCCGAGGTGCAGCTGCGCAGCGAGTTCGCGCGCAAGCACTACTTCTATCCGGACCTCCCCAAGGGCTACCAGATCAGCCAGTTCGACCGCCCGCTCGCGCTCGGCGGCGAAGTCCCCACAGGCGGAGGCCTGCGCTGCCGGCTCCACCGGCTGCACGTCGAGGAGGACGCCGGCAAGCTGACCCACACGGCGATCGGCACGCTCGTCGACCTCAACCGCGCGGGCGTGCCGCTCGTCGAGATCGTCAGCGAGCCGGACATGCGGCGACCCGAGGAGGCGCACGCGTTCCTCCACCACCTGCGCGAGGTCATGCGCTTCGCCGGCGTCAGCGACTGCGACATGGAGCTCGGCTCGATGCGCTGCGACGCGAACATCTCGCTGATGCCGACCGGCAGCGAGGAGTTCGGCAAGAAGGTCGAGCTGAAGAACCTCAACTCGCTCAAGATGGTGCAGCTCGCGCTCGAGTACGAGGAGCGCCGCCAGACCGCGATCCTCGCCGCCGGCGGGGCGATCGTCTCCGAGACGCGCGGCTGGCACGACGAGCTCGGCGAGTCGCGCTCCCAGCGCAGCAAGGAGCAGGCCCCCGAC
>JBERSB010000178.1:0-2801 GCA_041236755.1 Luminiphilus sp.
CCTTCGCTTCGTGCTCGCCCGCAACGGGGTGTTCGGCGGCCGGGTCGTTCTGCCCGGCTGGTTGCCGGACCGCGCCGTGACCGTGACGCTGACGCCGCGCGCGGACGAGCAGGGGCGCGCGCGCAGCGAAGGCGTGAAGGCAGCTGGCGGCGGACGCTTCTCGATCGAGCCGCTGCGACAGGGCGTCTACGACGCAACGATCACGATGCGCGGCCTGCAGGAGCCGCTGGTCTTGATCCCAGACATCCTGATCCGGCCGGGCGACCAGCGCGACCCGCGCCTCGACCCGGTCGACCTCACCGCAGCGGTGTTCCGCTACGAGCTGCGCGCGCGCGACGCAGGCGGCCGGGCGATGGACCTCGACGGGCCGATCCACGCGCGCCTGCAGGGACGCGACGGCAGCTGGAGCGAGGCGGGTTTCCGATGGCAGGGCGGCCGCGCGGAGCTGATCACCGCGCACCCTGTCGCCGAGTTGACCTTCTTCGGCCGCGGCTTCGCGCCGCTGCGCCAGGTCTACGCGCCCGGCACACACGACGTCTACCTGCGCACGCACCGCCCCGCGTTGGTCGACATCTCGGGCGCGCGCTCGCTGAGCGGACCGGACCGCAAGGTCCGTATCTCTGCGATCCTCAAGGGAGATACCGGCTACCCCTCTTCGCTCAGCGGGACGGACCAGCTGACGGGCAGGAGGTTCTGGTTCCCGCGCTGGGACCTCGGCAGGAGCAGCGGCGGCTGGCTCGGCGCGACCGACCTCGTCGAGATCCCGCTGATGCAGGCCGGCAAGTACGAGCTGATCTTCCGGGCGCACGCCAACGAGACCACGCGCACGCCGCAGACGCAGGTCTCGCTCGGCGAGTTCGAGCTGACGCCGGGCGGCGCTACGACGACGACGGTGGAGCTGCCCTCGCAGCAGGTCGCAGACGCGCTGCAGCAGCTCGACCAGAAGTGGCAGCAGGAGCAGCGCAGCGGCGCGCCGCGACAGCGGCCTCGCGACTGACCGCCGCGCTGCAACGCGGCTGGCTCCCGACGCAGCGGGCCGTATGGTGCCCGCATGACGCGACGACGGATCAGCTCGGGCTCCGCGTTCGAAGCGAAGGCAGCCTACTCACGCGCCGTCGTCGACGGCGACGACGTGTTCGTGTCGGGCACCACGGGCTTCGACTACACCACGATGACCATCGAGGACGACGTCGTCGCGCAGTGCCGGAAGACCTTCGACAACCTAGAGGCAGCACTCGCCGAGGCCGGCGCCTCGCTCGCGGACGTCGTGCGCGTGACCTACATCCTGCCCGAGCCCACCGACTTCGAGCCCTGCTGGCCGGTGCTGCGCGAGCGGCTGGGAGACGTCCGGCCCGCGGCGACGATGCTGTCCGCGCGGCTCGCGGACGCTCGGATCAAGATCGAGATCGAGGCCACCGCGCGGCGGCGGCGCTGATCGTTCCATGGCGCGCGCCCACCTGCTCCTGTTCGCCGCGCTGGCCTCCTGCACCGGCTTCCGGGAGGGCGCGCCGGGCCTGTTCCGTTCGCCCCAGCCGAGCGAGGAGACGCTGATCCAGCGGATCGAGGACCACGGCATCCGCACGGTCGTCAGCATGCGCGGCGGGCGCAACGCGCGCATCGCCGCGCGCGCCGCGCTGGTCGCCGACCTCGACCACCTGGCGATCCCCATCTCGGCGAAGCGGCCCGTGCCGCCCGACGCGCTGCTGCAGCTCTGGGAAGCCGCGCGCGAAGCGGAGCGGCCGATCCTGGTGCACTGCCGCGCGGGCGTCGACCGCACGGGCCTCGCGATGGCCGTGCTCGTGCTGCACGACACCGACGACCTCGACGCCGCGCGCGCGCAGCTCGCGTTCGTGCCCAACGGCCACATCGCGGCGTTCGGCACCGAGGAGATGGACCTCGTGCTCGACGCCTTCGCGCCGTTCCACGGCGTGCTGCCGTTCCCGGACTGGGTCGACCGCGTCTACCGGGAGCAGTACGCTGCGCGCGTCGACGCCCAGCGGGCGCCGAACACCGCCCGTTGACCGCGAGGCAGCAACTTCTGCCGCCACGCACCTCGCGCTGGCAGCGTGCGGCGCGCACGATGAGCGCATGCGCTCCCTGTTCGTCGGAATCGCCGTCGCCGCGCTCGGCGCCTCCCTGGCGTGGTGGGCCTTCGGCGGCGAGGACGTCACGCCGCCGGCGCCCGTCGCCCTGGACGCGGCTCCTACAGGCGTGGCCCAGGACCCCGTGACCGAACCGCGCGCGCCGATGGCGAGCGCGCGCCAGCCGGCCGCGCAGGCACCCGCGACCGACCCGCCGGCCGCTCCGAGCCAGCAGGTCGACGCCGCTGCCGAAGCTGCAGCAGCGCCGCCCGCGGTCCTCGCGAAGGTCACCAACCTGACGACGCGCGCGACCGTGGCGCCGTTTCGATGGAGCTTCCGCACCGCCCGGGAAACGCTGCGCGGCGAGGCAGCCACGAGCCCGAGCCCGCTGCCGCTGCCGCGGGGCACAGAAGGCCTGCTGCTGATCGAGGCCGACCAGCACCAGCCCTACCGCGTCGCGGAGCTGCGCGTGCCGCAGCCGGGCGCGCCCGCGCTGCTGCTCGACTGCGCGCTGCTGCCCGCGGTCGAGCGCGCCGGCGTCACGCTGGTCGTCACCGGCCCCGACGCGCAGCCGAGCGACGCGGGGCGCGGCGACGCCTTCGCGCTCGACGACCAGAACCGCGCCGCGGCGGGGCATCTCGGCCCGGCCCTGTGGTGGAGGCGCACGTCGTCGCCCGACGGCCTGTTAGAACTGCCGCCGCTGCCGGTCGGCGCGTTCGG
>JBERSB010000179.1:0-5860 GCA_041236755.1 Luminiphilus sp.
GGCGACGTCGACCTCGCCCATCTGCAGCTCGACGAGGCCGCCCGCGGCCTTGTCGCCGAGATAGGCGACACAGCGGTAGCGGCCGTCGACCAACGGCTCGAGCGATGCGCGCTCGTCGCCGCGCAGCCGCGCATAGCTGGACGTTGCGCGACGCGCGGCCTGCCCGCGGCCGCGCTGGCTGCGTCCGTCCAGCGTGGTCACGTTGGGCATCTCGAGCAGCTGCAGGCCCATCCAGGCGTTGGTGTCGCCTATCACCGCGCGAATCCCCGGCGCGTGCAGCACGACCGGCGGCACGCGCAGGAACTGCACCTCGCTGCGACCCGCGCTGAGCACGCCGGGCTCGGCGCGGTAGCCCTGCGCGAGCGCCGTGACCGCCAGCGTCGGCTGGGAGTTGACGATCTCGACGAGGCCCGACTTCCAGGAGAAGCCGATCAGCTCCGAGGTGCCGTCCATGCGCGTGATCGTGGCCAGCAGCGGACGCTTGGGGCTGATGCGCGCGCCGTTCCCGTCGACGGCCGACACCTCGAACCGATAGAGGTAGCTCGACAGGTCGAGGTCCGTCAGCCGCGGGTGCGGGTCGTGGTCACCGGGTCGGACTACGAGGCTGTCGATGCGCAGGAACGGCTCGGGGAACTCCTCGATCCGCAGCGACAGGCTGTAGAGGCCTGGCCGCACCCAGTCGAAGTAGATGTACTGCTTGCCGCGGTAATCGCGGATCTGGTCGTCTCGGTTGCGCCCGGGCTGGTCGAGCGAGCGCAGCTGCACCTTGACCCGCTTGGACGACAGCCACTCGGGCAGCCGCACCGTCCCGACCAGGCGCGCCTTGCGCATCATCCGGATCTCGGTCGCGGTCACCCGGTTGATGCCGAAGGTCTCCTCGGGGAAGTAGCCGTCTGCGCGGACGCGCAGGCGGTAGTTCGCCGCCTCGACGTCGCCGTAGAGCCAGAAGTCCCCGCGCTCGTCCGAGTGGGTGTCCGTGAACGCCTCGTCCTCGAAGCGCATGCTGGCGCCGTCGCGGCCGCGGGGTCGCTCGCGCTGCAGCTGCACGTGAGCGCCTGCGACCGGCTCGCCGAGGTCGTCGACGACGCGACCGAAGGCGACCTGGTCCAGCTGACCCAGCTGCAGGTCACCCAGGTCCGTCACGCCCTCGGCGGCGAGCAACGGCAGCGTGCACGCGAAGCCGGGCACCTCCAGGTGCGCCTCGTCGCGGATCTGGAAGCGGAACGGCGCCACGCTCGCGTCGCGCGGCGCGTACGGCAGGTGGAAGCGGCCTTCTCTGTCGAGCACGACCTCCTCGCCCTCGAGGCGGCCTCGCTTGCTGTTGATCAAGAACGTGAGTTCGCGGCTCGCCATCGCCTCGCCGGCGTCGTCGAGCACGCGGCCGTAGAGCATCGCCGCGTCCGGGGCGACGACGAGGTCGACGGTCCTGCGCTCGCCCGGCACCTGCGGCCCCGCGAAGGTCGGCGAACGCCAGCGGAAGTCCTGGTCGTCGAGCCGGCAGTCGGCGATCAGCTGCACGCCGACGCCGACGTGGTCGAACACGATCTCGGTCTCGTCCTGCTCCTTGCGCAGCTGCACGCGGGCCCAGGTCGGCGACCCCCTGACGTCGATCCGCAGGCTGCCCCGCACCGGGTGGGTGAACGGCCTGCCGTCGCGGTCCACGGTGCGCAGCGCGACCGAGCCGGTCGGCGGCATCACGAGCTGGACGGGTTCCTCGGGCAGTGGCCGGCCCGTGAACGGAGCCTTCACCGGCTCCGCCAACGGCGCGACCAGGACCGCTTCGAAGCGATCCCGGTGCTCGTCCGGCCACCACTTCTCCTGATCGTGGCGCACCAGCTGGAAGTGGCGGAACACCGCGTAGCCGCGCTCGTCCGTGCGTCGTCGCGCCTTGACCTCGTAGCGCGTCTCGAAGACGTCCGCCGTAGGCTTGGCCACCTTCGAGCGCCGTACGGAGGCTTTGGTCTGCTTGTTCTTGCCGGCCACCTTGGCCTTCTGGGCAGCCGCCTGCCCGGCGGAAGCGCGCTTGAGGCGCCCGACGGTCCTGCGGACTTCGGCAAGTCGACGCTCGTACCAGCCGAGCCTGCCGCGCAGCGACTCGACGCGGGTCGGATCGGCCTCCATCTGTGCCTGCAGCTCGGCGATGCGCTGGCGCATCTGCCCGAACTCGCGGTAGGCCCGCTCAGCGTCCACGCGATCGACCACCCGCTGCTGGATCCCGACGGGAGCGTATGCGACCGGCTGGCCTGCTCCGTCCACGACGCGGACCGTGACGGCCTCGTCGGCCTGCAGCGTGAGGTCCTCTCGGCCGCGGTGGCGCTCGTTGAGGATGCGGAAGCCGACCGCCCCGCCGAGCGACGCAGCGACGAACGTGCGTCCGGACAGCCGCGGCAGCTCGACCTGGCCCTCGGTCGTCGCCTTGTAGCGGCGCCCGCGCGCCATCGTCACCTCACACAGGTGCGGTCGGAAGGGGTCCTGCGCATCCGGCGCGTCGTCGTCCTCGAGCACGAAGACGTCTGCCTCGGCCGCCGCCGTCCCGCGCTTGCGATCCCATACCTGCAGGACGAGCCGGGGCGCGACCTCAAGCTCGAGCTCTGCCTCCAGCCGCTCCGGCTCGTCCGGCGCCAGCGCCGAGAACGACGCGTCGACCGCCTCCACGGACACCGCCGAGACGTCGACGTCGTCCGCCCCTACACGTTCGCCGGCCGAGCGAACGGCAGACTCCACCGGCGGCTGCGGCGGCGGCGCGCTCCCGTCACCTGAGAGCAACCACAGGGCGGCGATCGACGCCAGCGCGCCGAGCAGCATCAGGACGATCGAGAGCCTATGCATCGGGGCGGCCAGTATGGCGCAAGCCGGCCGCTCGTGCTCGCCCGGCCGCGCGCGCGCAGCAGATCACAGGGTCTTGGCAGGCTCGCCGCTCCGAAGTCCGACGACCTCGAGCACGTCGTTGTCGCCTTGCTGCCGACGCTGCAGCGCGAAGCCCTTCACGTAGAGCATCGTCTGCACGAACTCGTCGACGCGGTCGGGCGCGCACCGGACCGTGCCCAGCCACGAGACCTCGACGCCTTCGACCACGCGCGCGTCGAAGGTGTAGATCCGGCCGGTGTGTCGCTGCGCGAGGCGCAGGAACGCCGGGATCGACATTGGGCTCTCGCAGACCAGCTGCACCGTGTCCGGATCCGCGCCGGTGTCCGTCGCAGGGCGCGCGTCGGGCGAGACGCACCCCGCCGCGAGCAGCGGGGCGAGCAGCAGAAGCCTGCTCGCTTCGTTGCGCATCGCCGGCCTCCTTACTTGTTGCGCCGCCACTCGGGAAGGCGGAACGGCGTGTCGCCGGCACCTGCAGCCTCGAGCAGCCGCTCGATTTCGGGCAGGTCCTGCTCAGCGAGGGTCCGCAGCCTCGCGAGCACCGGCTCGAAGGCCTTCGCCGCGTAGTCGTAGGCTTCGCGCTCGGTCTTGGTCGGCGCCGACGACGTGTAGAGCTGCGCGCCCGCGACGTTCTCGATCCGCTCGCGGATCGACATCGGCGCGGGCTTGCTGCGACGCGAAAGCGACGAGTCGCCCTAGAGCTGCTCGCGCAGCTCCGCGAGTTCTCCGTCGAGCGCTTCGACGCGCGCGAGCATCGACAGGTCCTCGGACGCGCGGCGCAGCGCGACCCGCGCGTGGTCCAGGCGACTCTCCAGCTCGCCGAGCACGCGGCCCGACGCCCGCACCGCGCGGCGCAGCTCAACGACCTGCTTCTGGAACGCCAGCGTCTCGACCCTGTCGGCCGCCGGCAGCGTGGCCAGGTTGAGCGGCTCCACCTCGAAGGCGACCGGGCCCGCGAGCTTCTCGACCGCGCCCTGCACCTCGCGCTCCAGCGTCGCGCTGAAGCGTCCGCCGAGCACGAGCGGGCCGGCGTCCGGACGCGACCACGGCGAGCCGCCGTCGCCGTCGCCCAGCGTGATCTTGGTCGCGCCGGAGTGCCGCAGGTCCCACGCGATGCGGTGCAGGCCCTTCTTGCGCGGCGCGTCGACGCGGCGCACCACCGCGCCGTCCGCGTCGCGGATCGTGATCCAGACGGCGGGCGCGTTCTCGCGGTCCTCGCTGCGCACGGCGTCGTCGCTCGGGAACGGATAGGCCTCGCCCGCGTCACGGGCCTTCTTCTGCGCGGCCTCGCGCTGCTCCTTCTGTGTCTCGAAGCCGTCGCGCAGGTGCATCGTCAGGATCGCGCCGTACGGCGGGTTGGGCGCCGCGAAGTAGGTCGAGCCCTGCGCCCCGCGGCCGTCGTTCATGCCGAGGCGGCTCTCTTCGATGTAGAGCGGCGCGGTGCGCACGGCGACCAGGTGCGCGGCCTCGCCCGCGGCGCCGGCGGCGAGCTCGCGCAGCGGCCCGTAGTCGTCAAGCACATAGAAGCCGCGGCCGAACGTGCCGAGGATCAGGTCGTCCTCGCGCCGCTGGACCTCGATGTCGCGCACCGCGACGGTCGGCAGGCCGCCCTTCATGCGCGTCCACTTGCCGCCGCGGTCGAACGAGACGTAGAGGCCGTACTCCGTGCCACAGAACAGCAGCCCCTCGACCTCGTGGTCCTCGGCGAGCGACCACACGACGTCCCCGTCAGGCAGGTCGGAGGCAACCGACGTCCAGCTCGCGCCGAAGTCCTCGCTGACCAGCAGGTAGGGCTTGAAGTCGCCGTGCTTGTGGTTGCTGAACGCGGCGTAGACGCGGCCCGGCTGGTGGCGTGAGGCCTCGAGACGGCTGACGTAGGTGCGCTCGGGCACGCCCGGGAAGGTCTCGATCTTCGTCCAGTTCGTGCCGCCGTCCTTGGTGACGTGCACGAGGCCGTCGTCGGTGCCGACGTAAAGGACCTGCTCGTCGACGGGCGACTCGGACAAGGACACGCAGTTGCCGTAGACCGAGGTCGACGCGTTCTTCGCGACCGCGTCGACGTCCTGTACGCGGCCCATGACCTCCAGCTGGTCGCGGTCGATGCCGCGCGTCAGGTCCCCGCTGATCGCCGTCCACGAGTCGCCGCGGTCGTCGGTGCGGAACAGCCGATCGCCCGCGAAGTAGAGCCGCGTCGGACTGTGCGCGCTGATCATCAGCGGCGAGTCCCAGTTCCACACGATCGGCGGTTCGCCGGGCGCCTGGCGCGGCTTGATGTCCGTCTCCTCGCCGCTCTTCTTGTCGAAGCGAACCAAGCCACCGTACTGCCACTGTGTGTAGACGATGTCGGGGTTGGTCGGATCGACCTGCGCCTCGTAGCCGTCGCCGCCGACCGTCACGACCCAGTCCTCGCTGGTGATGCCCGCGAGGTCGGTCGTGCGCGACGGGCCGCCCATCGAGTTGTTGTCCTGAGTGCCGCCGTAGAGGTTGTAGAAGGGCTCCGCCTGGTCCGCGCTGACGCGGTAGAACTGGGCCAGCGGCAGGTTCTCCTTGAAGTCCCAGTGGTCGCCGCCGTCGTAGGTCTCGTAGAGGCCGCCGTCGCCCCCGATCACCAGGTGGTCGGTCGCGCGCGGGTCGATCCACAGCGCGTGGTCGTCGACGTGGCGGTGGCGGTTGCCGACCCGCTGGAACGTCTTGCCGCCGTCTCGGGACCGCGACGTGTAGGTGTCGAGGCAGTAGACCGTGTCGACGTCGTGCGGGTCACAGACCAGCTCGTTGTAGTACTGCGGGCTGCTGGCGACCTTGTCGCTCATCTTGGTCCAGCTCTCGCCGCGGTCGGTCGAGCGGAAGGTGCCGCCCTTGCCGCGCTGGGCCTCGACGATCGCGTAGAGCACGTCCGGATCGGCCGGCGAGATCGCCATGCCGATGCGCCCCTTGTCGCCGCCGGGCAGCCCCTTGTCGATCTTGCGCCAGGTCGCGCCGCCGTCGGTGGTCTTGT